>NZ_JANCLM010000130.1:0-320 GCF_024259445.1 Pseudomonas sp. DVZ6 | reverse complement strand
CCTTGCCCCTTGTGGGTCTTGCTCTTGATGGTCATGCGCGTGCGGTGCTTGGGCAGTTCGTAGGGCGGCCGCTGGTTGCCGCAGTAGGTGCGCCCGGTGATCATCGGCTGGTCGGGATCGGCGTTGACGTACTGGATGACCACGTCCTGGCCGATCCGTGGGATGGCCATGGCGCCCCAGCCGCCGCCGGCCCAGCCCTGGGACACCCGCACCCAGCAGGAGCTGTACTCGTTGTCGCGGCTCTCGCGGTCCCAGGGGAAGCTGACCTTGACCCGGCCCCACTCGTCGCAAAAGATCTCCTCGCCCTCGGGGCCGACCAC
>NZ_JANCLM010000013.1:0-133740 GCF_024259445.1 Pseudomonas sp. DVZ6 | reverse complement strand
TGGCTAGATGATCGCCTAGGGGGCCGTGGCAGCCCTGTCAGTGCAATGTGTATGACGGCGGTCGCACACTCATCTGGAGCTGGGCCAAAGCCGACTCCAGCAGCATGCGGGTGGCATCAAGCTCGTGCATCATCGTCAGCATCACCAGAGTGGCCGGTGATTTCGGCAGGTGACTGAACGACTGATGGGCAACGGCCAGTGCGCACATGACGTACTCGGTGGCCTGGACGAGGGTGTCCTCGAGGAGATAGGAGGATTCGGTGGACGGGGGTGGATCCGGGACGATCTTGAGCATAAACACCTCGCAATGCATTAGTCAGACCGCCACCTCTTCACTTGCAGGTGAAGGGTGGCAGCTACGTGCAGGTCTGCAAGACCGGGGCATTACGAGGCGAAAACCCGGCTGACCAAAAGGCCACCCGCACGTAGCCACCATAAAGCGAGACCCACGACTCGACGCCGAGGCTCATGGTGAGCACCATCGTAATACCGCGCAGGCTTGCAGACCCGGTCGTTGATTTGGCAACGACCCAGCGAGACTAGCCGCCACTTCGAGGGCGCAACAGTGGCCAAAGCATGCTTCGGAAATGGACTACTCGAAATAGGGAAAATCTGATTCATCCCTGTAGGACGCGACGCGGGTCTCTCCCCTGCCCGTCTACCCAGCCCCAAAAAAGACGGTTTACATCTCACCCAGAGCTTGTAGAGAATCCCGCCACTTTTGGTCATCAGGTCTGAGAAGCTGCATATGCCCTACATCATGCAAGCTGCCATCCTTCTGGTACTGGGCGCACTGCTCGTTCAGCTTCTGAAACCATACCCCATACGCAAGTGGCTGGGCGTGGCGCTGTTGGCTGCGGGCCTGGTCGGCATCTTCAAATTCGACCAGCAGCAGGTGCCGGGCTTTGACCTGGAGCTGCTGGCGCTCCTGGCCGTGCCGTTGGGCGTGGTGCTGTTCGTGACGCGGCGACGGTTCATGGAGGTGGGCTGAAGCCCAGGTCAAGCTCTTGCAGGAGATCGCCGGGCCCTATGGGCTACGCAGTCGTGCAGGAAACAACGTTACAAGCATTACCAACGTGGGAGCGGGCTTGCCCCGCGATGCGGCGTATGGCACCGGCATTGCCGGTGATCGCGGGGCCAGCCCGCTCCCACGCAGCCCAACAACCAGGTTGCATTGAGAACAGCGCCTTGGATCAATGCCCACTTCGGATCGATCAGGCGGCGCCCTTCGCCTGCTGCTCCAGATGCACCTGCAACGTCGGATCGATCCCCAACGCACTGGCCAACTCATCAAGGTAGGCCCGCTCCGCATCCTGTTGGTCATCCACCAACATCACACTGGCCAGGTACATTTCCGCAGCCATGCCCGGGTCCTGGGCCGACTGCGCCACCTCAGCGGCATCGAGTGGTTTGCTGACTTCCTCATCCAGCCACTGCTGCAATTGCGGGTCGCTGGTGTGACGTTTGATTTCGGCGTAGATCAACTGTTCTTCCTGCGGGTCGATGCGACCGTCAGCCTTGGCTGCCGCAATCAGCGCACGCAAGATCGCATGGCTGTGATCTTCGGCCTCGGGGCCAGACAATTGATCCACGGTGCGCACGGCCTGTTGCGGGGCTGCCGCCTGGCTGCGCTGCCAACTTTGATAAGCCTGGAACGCCATCATGCCCAGCGACGCGAGAGCCGCGTAATTGACGCCACCAGCAGAGCGTCCCTGAGCGGAAGCGCCGGCGTTGCCACCACCGCCACCCAGAAGGCCGCCCAGTAAACCACCAAGACCACCACCACCCCCTGCTCCACTGCCGCCGCCAAGCAGCCCTCCCAGCAATCCACCCAGGCCATCTTGCGCTGACATGCCGCCGCGCCCTTGTTGCGCTTGCGAGCCCTGCCCGGCCCGAAGCAACTGTTCCAGTAGATCACTCGTGTTCATGGCACCGCCCTCGGTCGGTAGTCGTCGCCCAGACAAGCAACGATAGTCCCCTCAAGGCGAACCGCCATTACCGTCTGGCCGACGGGTAACCGGGGGCATACCAAGTGCAGCTAAATAGCACGAACGCTCCCTGCGACTTGAGTCGGAAGCAGGGGCTGGACCGCCTCTATTGCGGCAGTTTCGCGATCACCTTGATCTCGAAATCGAAGCCGGACAACCAAGTCACGCCAAGAGCGGTCACCGTGGGATAAGGCGCTTCCCCCCAATACTCGGCCGCCACCTCCCAGATGGTTTCGAATTTCGAGTCGGGATCGACCATGAAGATGGTCGTATCAACCGCATCCTCGAAACTACTACCGGCCTCGGCCAGGATCGCGTTGAGGTTGGCGAAGGCCAGACGAACCTGCGCCGCGAGGTCCGGCTCGGCCGAGCCATCCTTGCGGCTGCCGACCTGACCGGATACGAACAGAAAACCGTTGGAGCGAATCGCCGGCGAGTAGCGGTGCAGCTCGTACAAAGCATGGCGATCAGGTGGGGAAACGACATCACGTTTACTGGACATTGCCTACCTCGTTCTGGGCCATCGCGGCCCGGTGTTTACGGTGAGACCACTATAAAAAGGCCACCTACCTGGATAAACGGGCAGCTCTGGTCAGGACTGTTTGTATACTCCAAACAATCCAGGTGCGAACGAGGCGTGGAATGGACCGATTCGATGCAATGCAGGCGTTTGCCCGAGTGGTGGAAACCGGCAGTTTCACCAAGGCGGCCGCCACCCTGCACATGAGCAAGACCACTGTGACGCAGCTCATCCAGCAGCTGGAAGCGAGGCTGCGCGTGCGCCTGCTCAACCGCACCACACGCAAGGTCAATGTCACCGCCGACGGCGCGGCCTACTACGAACGCGTGGTCCGGCTACTGGTCGACATGGACGACGCCGAGACCAGCTTGTCCAGCGCGTCCATGACTCCGCGCGGACGGCTGCGGGTGGATGTACCCAGCCCGCTGGCGCGAATGCTGCTCATACCCGCCTTGCCGGAATTCTTTGCACGTTATCCAGAAATCCAGCTGACCGTGGGCGTGAGCGATCGCATCGTCGACATCATTGGCGAAAACGTCGACTGCGTGGTGCGTGGTGGCGAGATCACTGATCAGTCCCTGGTGGCAAGGCATGTGGGCGATCTGCAGCTCGGCATGTATGCCACGCCCGGCTACTTGCAGCGCCTCGGTACACCGGTGCACCCCCGTGAGTTAGAGGAAGGCCAGCACAAAACCATCGGCTTTCTCTGGTTTCGTACAGGTAAAACCTTGCCCTACGCGATGCAGCGAGGTGAGGAGCGCATAGAGGTCCAGGCCCGCCCGCAACTGACGGTCGATGACGGCAATGCGTACCTTGCCGCCGGCCTGGCTGGCCTGGGGATGCTCTGGCTGCCGCAGTACATGGCCAAGCCGCACCTGAGCAGCGGCGAGCTGCTGCCGCTGTTTGAAGACTGGCACATGTCGCCGATGCCGATGTATCTGGCCTTTCCGCCGAATCGCCATGTCAGCGCCAAGGTGCGGGTGTTTATCGACTGGATAATCGAGTTGATGGCCGAGCATGCGCCGGTGGTTGGGTGAAACGGGGGTAAAGCCGTTTCAGGATCAGGTACTCCAAATTTCCGCTGTTTCCCGTTTTCTGCCAGTGCAGTGGAGGGCAGCTATGAGTCAGAAGCGGCCGCTTACCGGTGACCGCTATCGACCCAAAGCGGTCCTTCGCCGAGGTCGGCAATCGGCCAGAAGCTGCCCTTCCACTCGAGCGCCACCGCTCAGCCACACACCATAGCCGCTCCCGCCAGGCTAAGCTGGCCCCTCGGTAGGCTGAATGTCTCCAGGCGCCTTTATCAAATTTCAGTATCCAAAGTTGTGCAGTCCTCCCAAAAAGAGCGCCCGACTGAAGGATTTAAATATCATATTGAAATAAAAACATGAAATATGCCTGCAAATCTGAATAAGCATGCCAATCTTAAAACCTTGAAGTCAGGCTGCGCCGCGAGGCAATTATCTGAAAAATCTAGAAGTTTGAACGACATCGAATAGAACAAGTCGCTCGTCATACTCCTATGCTTTTTTATCGCCCTCCTCTCCGTGTCACAAATCGTCTGCTAGCCTTTCTATGGCTTATCAATCAGAATCGTATACTAAATTTTTTGTTGGCTTTATGGAGTAGGGTTTGGTAGCGACTGGCTTATACCAGTAACCTTTGGAGAGATCTTTTCATGAGTCAGAAAGAGGGTAAAATAGTTAAAGGCGTACATCTATCGTCAATCCAAGCGCTGGAAGCAAAAATTGATAGATTAGGTCATCTGCTTGAGGGGCGCCCGAATGAAAGTAAAACTCAGATATGGCATCCGAAATGTCTAGTTGAGATGCAGATCTCGAATGAAAGTAATTTTGTCGCGGAGTTCATGACGGAGGAGGCCGTTCCTTCATCGCTACTTGATCTAAGGTTTCCTTCGTGGACGTATTACTGGCAGCGAAATTTCGTTGGCAATGCTTTTACAGAGTATTATGGATCGGTATTCGTGATTCGAAAGGATACTGGCGCGATTTTAACTTGGAACCTAATCGAAAGCGCATCGATACAGGCTACTGATCTCCCTCCTTGGTCTAAAAGCCCTTACTACAACCACCAAACAAATAGCTCGCAAGTATCATTTGGCACGGGGAAAACGGATAGCATTGCACATCATGTGAGCAGCTGCATTAATTGTTACGCTAACTGGGGGTCCATTAGCTACACTTGGAGCTCTGATGCTTAGATTGATGCCATCGTCGAGCTTCATGGTTAAAATTAGCGCTCTAGATAGGCAGATAAAGGAACAAAATAGGTGCGTTTCTATTGATTGGCTCTAGCTCAATTAGTTAAATTCGCATTATTTTGCTTGTTTGCTTTACTGTAAGCTCGAGCTAAGCAGCCAGATATTTCTCTAGATATTTGCATGAGTCGCTCTTATCGTCGTAACGGATAAAAATTAGCTATACAGATCTAGATGTGCAGCCGTGAAACCAGCGATTTCGAAAGTACAAGCTGCAAACAGATAGCGATCTGTCAATTTACGGAGTACACCGCGTGAGTATCTTGGAGAGATTGCGAAAGGAAATAGCTCAAGCAAATTCTTTACAACGCAAAAATTTAATTTTTGAGGTGACAGAAGAAGAATTTGAAGGACTGAAGCTTTTAGCTGCGTCGGGCAATGGTGGCGATGTCGTTAACAATGGTTTTATGACAGACCCAGCATCTCCAAATGTACAAATCATGGTAAACGGACAACTACGAGTGCTAACTAATTGACCGCTGGGGCAGGTTATATTATTACCTTCTGATTTCCTAGGCGCATTTGACCTGTGCTTTTGACCGACTCTTTTTCAGATGTGAATGATAAAGGCCGCCAGCGGACTACCCAACGGCCTACGGTCATCTCAACGTCAACGCGGGGTTAATTTGGCGCGGTCGCTTACTTGGCGGCCAGTTCCAAGGCCACCACGTCATCCATCACCAAATGCTCGAAGACTGCCATCAAAGCAGTCTCGACCTCCTTATCGCTGATCTGGTGTAGCAATGCATTCGTCTGTGATGCTCGAATTTGCGGCTGGTGATAAAGAAGTGCGAAAGCCTGAGCGTCAGCTTTTGGCCGTTATCTGCCCTTCCCGGAGGGCAGCTTTGGGTCGTTAGGTGTCAGTTGCCGTCGCACACCTGAGCTCCACCACTCCAGCCCCCCACTGCCCGCATTAGCTCTGCCATTGACACCCTACAACGAGATACCTGAGTCAGACTCTCCAGCACGACCACCCAATGCCATCTCAGCCTCAACCCGCGCTTGTATCCACTCAACAAACGCACGCACCTGCACTCGCCGCATATTCTCCCCGCGACCAACCAGGTAATAAGCAAACCGCGAGGGCCAAGCCCGGTCCAGCGCCACCACCAACCTGCCACTTCGCAGATCCTCTTCGGCATGCTGCGCCTGTACCAGGGCAATACCCTGCCCACTGACAGCCGCACGCACCAACAGCAGATCCTCGTCAAAGCTCGGCCCCCGGCGACTACGGTGATCGGGCTCGACACCATGAGCCTGCAACCACAGCGTCCAGTCGGCTCGATCAGCATCCTGCAGGAGTGGGTAGTGCAAGCAGTCCTGCGGCGCCTCCAGAACCGGCCCGCCAGCAAGCAGACCAGGGCTGGCCACCGGTAGCAGCACAGGCGCCAGCAGCGGTATCGACTCCAGCCCCGGGTAATCCCCCAGGCCATGACGCAGGGCAATATCGACAGGCTCCCGGTGCAGGTCGACAAGCTCGGCCGTGGACTGCACCTGCACATCGATCTCCGGGTGCAGCGCATTGAAGTCCGCCAACCGCGGTACCAGCCAACTGGACGCGAATGACGGCTGGGTGCTGATCGTCAGGGTGTTGGCCCGCGTCAGCACTTGAAGATCGAGCAGCGCGCTTTCGATCTGGCCAAACCCGCGTGACAGCCCCGGATAAAGGCTCGCGCCCGCCTCCGTGAGCTGCACGCCATAACGGCTGCGGGTCAGCAAGGTAACCCCGAGGCGATCCTCCAGCAGGCGAATCTGTTGACTGATAGCGCCCGGGGTCACGCCCATGCGCTCGGCGGCGGCCTTCAGGCTGCCCAGGCGAGTGGTTTCGGAAAAGGCACGCAACGCGAGCAACGGCAACACGGCACCCATGCAATACCAACCTTAGAAAAACTGATCTGAGTAAGTGGAATGATCGTTCGTAAACCACCTGGATGATACCTAGCATAGCGTTGTGCCAGACACATTCGAATCAGTTTTATTAAGGTGAACAACATGCAGGACCCTGCGTTTGTGCTTTATACCGACAGCTCCCCCAACGGTTTCAAGATCACCATTGCCCTCGAGGAGCTGGGGCTGCCTTATCACCTGGTCCACGTGAACATCGACCTGGGCGAGCATCGCCACGAAGACTTCCTGGCACTCAACCCGGCAGGTCGCATCCCGGTGCTGGTAGACCGCAAAGCCGGCATCGTGCTGTTCGAATCAGCCGCAATACTGTTGTACCTGGCACAACACAGCGGCCAGCTGCTCGAACAGGCCGCGCAACCGCGTTGGGCGGCAATCACCTGGCTGATGTACCACAGCGCCAGCATGGGCCCGTTGCTGGGTCAGCGCGTGCACTTCGAGTGCTTCGAGCCCATCCCCAATCCTGCGGCGCAGAAGCGCTACCGCGCCCTCACCGAGGATGCCTTCGCACTTCTCGACCAGCAGCTTGCAACCCGCCCATGGTTGGCCGGCGAATCCTATTCGATTGCAGATATCGCCAGCTTCGCCTGGCTGCACATCGCCGAGATCGTTGGCTTCGACTTCAGCTCCTACCGCCACCTGAATCGCTGGTACCGACAGATCGAGCAACGTCCCGCCGTGCAGCGCGGCATTCGTCTCCCGGCGCCAGCCACCGGCCCCTGACTCCCAAACCAAGGAATGTCCATGACCCCTATCAGCACCCAGGGCGCCAGCGCCGATGCCTTCGCCCTGCATCCCGGTTACCGACGTATGTTCGCCCACGGTCAGTTGACCCTGGGCATCTTCCTGCCGCTTCGTTTCTATGACGGCGATATGGGCGTGCTGCACGGACAGGCGCAACTGCTCAGCGAGATCGACCGCCTGGGCTTTGCCGCCGCCTGGGTACGTGATGTGCCCTTGTACGACCCTGCCTTCGGTGATGCCGGCCAGGTATTCGATCCGTTCACCTACCTGGCCTATCTGACGGCCCATACCCGCAGGATCACCCTGGCAACCGGCAGCGCGATTTTCACGCTGCGTCACCCTGTCGACCTGGCGAAAGCCGCGACCAGCGTGGACTGTCTGTCAGGTGGACGCCTGGTGTTGGGCATCGCCTCGGGCGATCGACCGGTGGAGTTTCCGGCCTATGGCCTGACCCATGACGGTCGAGGGGAGCGCTTCGCGCAGAGCGTGGACTACTTCCGCCGACTGCTGGCCGGCCATCCTGCACCGATCCATTCGCCACTGGGACAGCTTGATGGCGCCCAACTGCTCCCCAAAGCCGTCACTGGACGGATCCCGCTGCTGGTGACCGGTTCATCGCGCCAGTCCTTGCAATGGCTTGGCGAGCAGGCCGACGGCTGGATCACCTACCCCGACACCACCCACAATATCCTTGGCCCTCGGCGCCTGGCCGAGAAGATCAGTGCCTGGCGGGCGCTCATTCCCGATGGAGGCTTCCGCCCGCATGTCACCAATGAATGGATCGACCTGGATGAGGACCCGACCTTCCCTCGCACGCCGCAACAAGGCGGCTACGTGTTGCGCACCGGTCGAAACGGCCTGATCGATTTGCTGCATGAGTGGCGTGACGCCGGGGTCAATCATGCGGCACTGGGCATGCAGATGGCGCGGCGCCCGCCGTTGGAAATCATCCAGGAACTGGCCGAAGAAGTGCTGCCGCTGTTTCCTGCGCTGGCAGGTCCAGAACCTCATGCGCAAGCCTGGTAGCCGAGGCCAGACCATCACTGACGGCTGATACCGACCTTGCGCGGCGCCGCAAGTCAGAGGTTGAAGCGCGGGCAGCCGCCCCGTAACGAAGGGCGGCGTTGGCTTACCTTTTTGGCTTTACCCGCGCAGTGCGGCGGGCAGATCAGGAAGGGAACAGCTTACTCAGACAACTGAGTTTTTTCTTGTAGGACCGTCGGGCTTGCAGCGCCTCTTCCAGCGTCACCGCAACGAAGCGGGCCTTCTGGTTGGGTTGCATCTGGCCGACCAGGTCGAGGTCGGCGCTGATCACCGTGCCGATCATCGCGTAGCCGCCACCGGACACCGCATCGCGGTGCAGAATGATGGGCTCGAGCCCTGCCGGCACCTGGATCGAGCCGATCGGGTAGCAGCTGTCGACGATATTCGAAGGGTCGGAGCCTGCGCCGAATGGCTGCTCGCGAGGCTGGAAGCTCAGCGGGCTGCCGCCCTTGAAGCGATAGCCGATGCGATCTGCCTCCGAGCCGACGGTCCAGGCTTCGGCGAAAAAGCTGTCCGCCGCCGCCAGGGTCAGGCGATCGTAGTACAGCCCAGGTACCACCCGCAGGGTGATCTCCCCTCCCAGCGACTGTCGCAACGCCATGGGCAGACTCGCCCCGACACGCCCCTTGCCGCTGGCGGTGCCGATCGGCAGTTCATCACCCATCACCAGCCTGCGCCCCTGAAAACCACCCAGCGCCCCCAGCGCGTAGGTGGAACGACTGCCGAGCACCACCGGCACATCGATACCGCCGGCCACCGCCAGATAAGCCCGTGCGCCAGCCTTGGGAAAATCGAAACGCAGCACTTGCCCGGCCTTCACTTCGAAGGCGGTGTCCAAGTGCATGTCCACGCCATCGACCTTCGGCGTCATCTGCGCACCACATACCGCCACCAGGGCGTCCTGCTGAAACTCCAGCTCCGGCCCCAGCAAGGTGCACTCCAGCGCCGCCGAATTGGCCGGATTGCCCACCAACTGGTTGGCCGCGCTCAGGGCGTACTGGTCCAGCGCCCCGGAAGGCGGGATACCCAGATGGTAGTAGCCTTCACGGCCGAGGTCCTGCACCGAGGTGGCCAGACCGGGTTTGAGCACCTTGATCATGCCAGCACCTCCTGCAGCGACTTGGGATAGCCGATCGGGTCGGCGAGGAACGCATCGAGCGAGAACTCCACCGGACGGATGCGCAAATCGAAGCGCCCGGCTTCGACCTCGGCCACGGCATGGTCATAGGCATCGCGGTCCATCGGCTTGAACTGCACGATGTCGCCGGGACGGAAGAACACCATGTGTTCCTTCAGGTACGCCAGGTTCTGCTGCGGGTCGTAGATCGGTGCCGGAGTGACGCCAAACATCTGGTAGCCACCAGCGCCACGTACCGAGTAAATGCAACCGAAGCAGCCACCATGGCCAAGGGTCAATTTCGGCGTGTCGGTACGCGGTCGCAGGTACTTGGGCACCTGCAACTGGCGTTCGCGCTCGACCATCTGGAACATGAACGGCAGCCCCGCCACGAAGCCCACCATCGAAACGAACCACGGCGCGCCACTGTGGGCGGCGATGAACGCCTCGACGTCGGCCAAGCCGTTGATGCGCGCGGCGTACTCGAGGTCCGTGGCATTCGGGTCCTGGTGGCGGTCGCGAAAGCGCATCAGGGTTTCGTGGGTCCAGGGATCGTTGTAGAGCACCGGGATTTCGATTATCCGGGTGTGCAGGGTGCGCTCGGCCACGGCCTGGGCCTCGGCCCCCTTCACCGCTTCAAGCAGATCGGCCGGCGCGATGCGATCCGGGTCAAAGCGGATCTGGAACGAGGCGTTGGCCAGGCACACGTCGAGCACTCCATCGAGGGCCAGACGCTCCACCGCGCGGGTGACCGCCATGCCCTTGAAGAAGGCCTCAAGGGACATGCTGTCGCTGACTTCGGCAAACAGATGTTCGTCGGCGCCAAAGCTGTAGCGAATCGGACTGCTCATGCTGCACCTCCGCTGCGGCGCTCGGCCAGCCAGGTTTCCAACGTGCCGGTGTGGAAATCGGCGGTGTGCAACCAGGGTTGCTCCAGCAGTTCGCCATGCAACGACAAGGTGCTGGCCATGCCGGTGAGCGTGGTCTGCTCAACCGCCAGTCGCGCGCGGACCAGGGCTTCGGCGCGATCACGACCATGAACGATCAGCTTGGCCAGCAGCGAGTCATAGTATGGCGGCACCCGGTAGCCTTCATACAGATGGCTGTCGACCCGCACGCCCTCGCCTTGTGGCCAGTTCAGCGCTTGCACAAGCCCTGGGCTTGGGAAGAAATCCCGCGCGGGGTCTTCGGCGTTCAGGCGCATCTGCAGGGCTGCGCCGTTGATCTTGATATCGCTTTGCTTGAGTCCCAGTGGCTCGCCACCGGCAATGCGCAACATGGCTTGGACCAGGTCGATACCGGTGATCAGCTCGCTGACCGGATGTTCCACCTGGATCCGTGTGTTCATTTCGATGAAGAAAAACTCGCCGGTGGCGTCGTCGTACAGGTATTCAAGGGTGCCGGCGCCCTTGTATCCCAGCGCCTCGGTCAGGCGCACGGCGCTCGCGCACAGGGCCTCGCGCTGCTGCGCATCGAGGACCGGCGACGGCGCCTCTTCGAAGATCTTCTGGCGACGGCGTTGCAGCGAACATTCGCGCTCGAACAGGTGCACCGCCTGCTTGCCGTCGCCCAGCACCTGCACTTCGATATGCCGGGCCTTGCCGATGAAGCGCTCCAGATACACCGCGCCATTGCCAAAGGCGGCCTGGGCTTCGCGCTGGGAACGGGGGAATTCTTCGCGCAACTGTTGCAGGTTTTGCGCCAGGCGAATGCCGCGTCCGCCGCCTCCGGCCGAGGCCTTGATCAGCAGCGGGAAACCGACGGAGCTGGCGGCCTCGACCGCCGACTCCACATCGAACAGTTCATCGGCAGAACCGGGCACCACCGGCACGCCCGCCGCTTGCGCGGTGCGCCGGGCTTCGGCCTTGTCACCCATGCGGCGGATGGTCTCGGGGCATGGGCCGACGAAAATCGCCCCAGCCGCGAGTACCGCTTCGGCGAATTCGGCGTTTTCCGAAAGAAAGCCGTAACCGGGGTGCACCGCGTTGGCCCCGGTGGCCTTCAGGGCACCGAGCAAGGCCTCGACATTGAGGTAGCTCTTGTCAGCGCGGGCCGGGCCGAGGATGTGCACTTCGTCGGCCATGCGCGCGGCCTGGGAATCGACGTCTGCTTCGCTGCACGCCGCCACGGTTGGAATCCCCAGCGCTTTCGCGGCACGGATGATCCGCACGGCGATCTCGCCACGGTTGGCGATTAGCAGTTTACCAATGCCTTGGGTCATGGTCGTGCCCTCACGCGTCTTCGAGTGTAGCGATGGCCTGACCCGGCTCCACCGGATCACCGTCTTCGACCAGAAACGCGTCCAGACGCCCTGCCGTACCCGCGGTCAGTTCGGAAAACTGTTTCATGACCTCGATCAGGCCAATCACTGTGTCGGCGCTGACGCTGGCACCGGCCTCGACGTAGTTCGGCGACTCCGGGGTGGCCTTGCGGTAGAACGTCCCCGGCAATGGGGTGATGACTGTGTGCTGCGCCATGTCTGTTCCTCTTGGAATAGTTGTAGAAAGGCAGGCAAAAAATCTGTGTGTCGAGCAAACCCTGGCGTCTGCGTGCCAGGTGTCTTCGGTTGCGTTATCGCGGTGCGCGCACCTCGATCCCCGCGCCATCGAGCGCTTTGCGGGTGGCCTCGACCAGTGCCAGGGCACCGGGTGTATCGCTGTGCAAGCAGATGGAGTCGAACTCGATCGCCAGGTCTTCACCCTCCACCGTGCGCACCACGCCTTGCTGACAGGCACGCAGTACCCGCGCAGCGACTTGCGCGGGGTCGTAGGCACGCACATTGCGGGTGAAGACGATGGAGCCGCTGATGTCGTATTCGCGGTCGGCGTAGAACTCGCGGATCACTGGCTGGCCAAGCTCCTTGGCGATGCGCCAGATCGTCGAGTCGGGCATGCAATACAGCAGCAGTTCAGGCTCCAGGCGCTGCAGGTTTTCTACCAGCAAGCGCGCCGTTTCTTCGTCCCGGGCCAGGTGCATGTACAGCGCACCGTGAGGTTTGATGTGTTGCAGGGCCACGCCTTGAACTCGGGCGAGCTCACGCAGGGCGCCCAGCTGATACAGCATGTCGTCCACCAGCTCCTGGGCCGATGCAATGATGTGGCGGCGGCCGAACCCGACCAGGTCACGAAAGCCCGGATGGGCACCGACGGCCACGCCCAGGCGCTTGGCCTGCTCGACCGTGCGGCGCATGGTGCCGGGGTCGCCGGCATGGAAACCGGTGGCGATGTTGGCCGAGCTGATGAAGCCCATCAGTTCGTTGTCGACCCCGTCGCCGATCGTCCACGGACCGAAGCCTTCGCCCATGTCCGAATTGAAATCTACTGCCTGCATGACACGTGCTCCTGACGCTTGTGACTTCATGCAGAGCACGTTAAGTTCCAGCCACCCCCTTGGGAAGATCTATTATCCGAGGGGATATCTTCTGAAAATCAGATACCTCATCAAGCGGAGTGTTCATGTCACTGACCCTGCGCCAGGTTCGCTACTTCGTCGCCACGGCCGAGATCGGGCAAATCTCCCAAGCTGCGATTCATCTGAATATTTCCCAGTCGGCGGTGACCACTGCGATCAAGGAACTGGAGGGCATGCTCGGCACGCTACTGTTCCAGCGATCGGCCCAGGGTATGAGCCTGACCGATGCCGGACGGCACTTTCTCAATCGGGCCTACGTGATCTTGCGCAGCGTCGACGACGCCCTTAACAGCCCGCTGCCGGACGTTCGCGCCACCGGCCTGTTGCGGGTAGCGGCCAGTTACACGGTGATCGGCTACTTCCTGCCGCACCACCTGCAACGCCTGGAACACTGGCACCCGGACGTGGCCATCGAAGTGCACGAACGGGAGCGCCAGGCCATCGAGCAAGGCCTGCTGGAAGGCGAATTCGACATGGCGGTGGTGCTGACCTCGAACCTGACCCACCCGGACATCGTCTCGAAAACCCTGTTCAATTCCGAGCGCCGGCTGTGGCTGCCCAGTCATCACCCGCTGTGCGAACGCTCGGCCGTGAGCCTTGCCGACGTCACACAGGAGCCCTTCATCCTGCTTACCGTCGACGAAGCCGAACAAAGCGCCATGCGCTACTGGGAACATGCCCACCAGCAGCCCAACGTGCGAATCCGCACCAGCTCTGTGGAAGCGGTGCGCAGCATGGTGGCCAACGGCAGCGGCGTGGCAATCCTCTCCGACCTGGTACACCGCCCCTGGTCGCTGGAGGGTAAACGCATCGAAACGGTGACCATCACCGACAAGGTCACCCCCATGAGCGTCGGCCTGGCCTGGCATCGCGAGCGGGAATTCAGCCCGGCGATGCACGCGTTCCACAATTACTTCCACGACGCCTTCCTGGCGCCGCAACAACTTTCCGCACGGCGCTGAAAGCAAGGAAAGCCTATCCGAGTGATGGGCAGACGTGACGTTGCAAACGACCACCTTCGGTGGTTGTGAAATGGCGATTAAGACAGGCTGAGGAATGCATACATACTGGTGTTCTGTTGTGATGCCGCTATCGACCCATAGTCGGGCAGCTAACGGTCAGACACAGTCAGCTTTCAGCGCCGAAACTGCCTCAGCCAGTTGGCCATCGAAGTACTCCGTGCCATCGCGGGGCTCTGAATCCAACCGTCGCCTGGCCTCGACCAACAGTTGAGGAACTGCGATTCGCTGGCTCAGAAAAGTAGCGACCATGAGATCTGAAAGCTCTTCAAAAGGCGTGTCCCAGGCATCTCGACAACGCTGTAGCAACGTTGTCGACGCCGCACCTTTCCAAGGGCCGATGAGGCTGGATACTGTCGTCATTTGATCCATGGCTCCGATAGCAATTGCACAATTTCTGGCCCCAAACGGTTGTGTGAGGACTGTTTGCTCAGTGAAATGAGCGTACTCGCTGCCATTCCTTCCAGCACTCTTCTGGAGCGATGTCCTCATAACCCCGCTCTTTTTCCAACGCGACGGCGACACTGAAGGGTATTGCTGTCGCGGTTGCATTATCGCGAATCTCAAGCACCTCATCCTCGTTGAGCTGGGAGCCTTTGCGATCCTCCGCCGCCTTAAGCAGGGATACAAGCGCCGGAACAAAAACGAGACACAGCGGATCTGTGGACAAAGGTTTACCTCTTGCGAAGTTGATTGGGACTAAGGTTGCAGCTTATAGACCCGGGCAAGCACACGCAAAGCCCAACTACACCTTGGCTGCTTTGTCAGGCAGCCACGGCGATTCGCTATGGGTCGATGGAGCTCACTCGAGAATGGCCGCTTTCGACCCATAGCTGCCGTTCGAGGTGTCTACGAAACCGAGGTCAATTCAGTCCTAAATAATCACGATGAATCTTGCTAGGCCATCAATGAATCGGATCAGGCAGACTGCCGGCTTCCAACAACTGGAAACTAACTACGGCGCGATAAAGAGAATCTGCCAGCAATCTGAGCCGTTCTACCTCCTCCGGAGATTCCCCGCCATCTTGAGCATCTCGATGTGCCTTCATCGCTGCAAGGGCTTCGAGCATCAGTGGTTCGCCTGCTCTGGGCCTCTCTTCTAAGCTTCGTTTCATTCTCTGTTCATATCTCGCAGAATAATAATTAGGGACAGCAGAAGGCCGCTATCAAAACCTGGTATTCAGAAAATCAGCTTGTAAGCCGCTTTCATGCCGGAAGGTGGCGGTGAGCTTAGACTAAAAAGCTTGACGGGGCCTGAGCGTTCCCAGCCCCTCCATGCTTCGATAGTCAACCATTACTTACATCAAACTAATCTAGGCCGGCGAATAAAAGAGCTCCTCTCTGCCTAACTCACAGCCACCTAAAACATGATGCTCGCCCCTGAGCGAGCGTGCAGTTACTATGAAAGCACGCTGGATGAGATTTCAGTCTTGGCTCGTCTGGCTAGCACGTAGTACATAATCCCCGGAAAAATCAGTCCAATGATCCAAGATATGTCCACACCGCCCAGAAGCTCGACCAAGGGACCGGCATACAAAGTAGTTGCGATGAAAGGCATCTGTACCAAAACACCTATCACATAGGTAACGATGCCGACCCCATTCCACCGGCCATATTGCCCATCAGGGTCGAAGAGCGCCTTAAGGTTATACTCTCCCTTGTTGATGAAATAGAAATCAACGAGGTTGATCGCGCTCCAGGGTGTGAAAAACGCGAGCAAGAATAAAATGAACGATTTGAACGCTGCGATGAATGAGTCTTCGCCGACAAGTGCGACAGCCGTCGAGGCGCCTACAATACACAGCACGAAACCTATACGGTGCGCTTGGCTGATTACGACACTGCCTTTAAAGCCGCTTATGACGGTAGCTGCACACATGAAGCTACCATAAGCATTCAAGGTGGAGATAGTCAGCTTTCCGAACGCAATGCTAAAGTAAATCAACGCTGCGGCGAGGCCGGTGCTCCCTAGCCCTACGATAACCGATACCTCATGACCCGCAAAGTTTGATCCGGCTAGCGCAGCAGCGAACACCCCCAGAACCATGGAAGTCTGAGCTCCGATAACCGACCCAAGCCCAACAGCAAGAATAGTTTTGACTGAAGATGTTTCGCCCGGCAAGTAGCGCGAATAGTCTGCCACATAGGGTCCATATGCGATCTGCCAGGAAGCCGAAAGCGACACCGCAAGTAAAAATCTGCCCCATTCAAAATGCCGGATGGCCAGAAGTTGAGCGATATCGTGGTTCAAAGTTAGGCGAGCGAAGAGGTAGCAGAACGCAAGCACACCTACGACGCTCGCTGCTCGTCCAGCTAAATGGATAAACCGATACCCCATAATGGTCATCAACATTGTGAGGAAGGCGAAAATAAGGATGCCGCTGCTATTGCTGATACCAACCAGTTGGGCGACCGCCTGACCGGACAGAATGGCGCCGGTTGCATTGAAGCCCAGGTACATGAGCGCTACGAGAACGATGGGAATTGTAGCACCATAGACCCCAAACTGCACCCGGCTGGAAATCATCTGCGGAAGACCTAACTTTGGTCCTTGAGCGGCATGTAGGGCCATTACGCCTCCACCAAAAACCTGCCCAACCAGCAAACCGATCAGCGACCAAAAAACATCACCGCCGAGGACCACTGCCAGCGAACCGGTGAGTAGCGCTGTGATCTGTAAGTTGCAGCCTAACCACAACGTAAATTGACTATAGAGACTTCCATGTCGTTCGGACTCTGGAATATGATCTATAGAACGAGTTTCAATGAGCACTGGCTGCTGCGAGTCAATCTTGGCACTGGGCATATGCTCTCTCCACGGGCATAAAGACACTCCCGTAATTATTGTCAAGGCAAGAAATGGGCAGTAGCGAAAGCTGTTTGTGTCTTGAAATTACTTGCACTGCATTTCAAAGTGCTGTTTAACCATGATCAAATGCCCTCCGCAGTTGCTTGGTATCCTGGTCGTCAACTTTGGCTATTTTCTAGTCACGAGCTCGCAGTTAGGGAAGCTTTAAATCTTAGTATCGCGGGAAACGTATGGGATCTTCTTTTTTGAATCGACCCCCGCGAATCCCGCCAATGAGTAGGTCGTGGTACCCGACGAGATTCGCAAAGGCCGAACCGGTTGCTGCACTTAGCTATTTAGTGATTGTTAAGGCAGCCCATACTTAAGCTTCACCTACCAGTTAGCGTCGTGGATGCGACTGCAGAAAGCTAATCCACTTAGTTTATAATTGGTCGCAGCTTGCATAGCTTACTCAACAGCGCGATCAATGCACCACTCACAAGAGCAAATATGCCCAAATACCAAGCGGTGTAGATATCATCCGGCGAAACCGGACTAGCTCCGGCCAGATATCCAATATAACCCAGAACCAGCATCGCGAGAACAGCAGGCGCCGAGAGCATCAGAGCAACTTTCGGAGCATTTTTTTCCCAAGTTAAAACCAAAAATGCGATCAGAGCAAACACATAAGAAAGTACGAGAGTGATCGTAATCACATCGTAGTACCAGATGATATTGCTAATTGGCTTCCACCAAACTATAGCGATGCCTACAGTAGTCACCAAAGCAAGAGTTAATCGAGGCGCCTTGAATTTGTTTACAGCGCACAGTGCGGAAGGTAGATGGCCTTCTTCGCTCATCCGGTAAAGCGTTCTCGCCGCTGAGTTCGAAGAAATCTGCAAGCCAGCACAAGCAGACGTAATTACAACAAACAGGGCGATCCAGGACATTGATGAGGGCAAGTAAGTTTCCGCGATCGCCGAAATCGCGCCACCATTGCCGCTTTCTACGATAGAGGCAAGTTTATCTACGGGCACTGCGAATTGCCATCCAATCGCCGCAATACTGTAAATAATAAACGCAGATATCAAGACGATCAATAGCGAGCGCTGAACGGTTCGAACTGGAACCTTAGCTTCTTCAATGTAATTGATAGCCGAATCGAAGTTTGCCAACATCCATACACCAAACAATACGCCGGGGGGCTACTGCTGACCAATTATTCGCGGTAACCGAGTACATCGTGGCAACGGACAGATCGCTGACTTGCGGATTGATGATCCCCAACATACCCAGGCCTGCGACGACAACTATTTCAAATACAAGGAAAGTAGCTGCTACCCGTGCAGTCACAGCCACACCTCTGGATGAGACCATAAGAAACGTCAAAATCAACAGCGTACCAATTATCTTTGCCTGTAGCTCACCTTGAAGCGCGGGGAACAGCGCTTGAATGTACTGGGTTCCAATCAATGCACACATGGGTGTTACCGCCATGCACGCCAGGGCGTAGGTCCAGCCGAGCACTACTCCACAGCTGGGATGAATGAACCGGGAACAGAATGTGAACACTCCACCGGCGGACGGGGCATACCGAGTGAGCGAAACCAAGCAAATCGCTAGTACCAGCATGGGAAAGAAGAAGGCTATCAAAATTGCTAGGGGCGCCTGGTGACCGGAGATAGAGTACAGGATCGACATCGAAGATGCGGCAACCCAGGCTGGTGCATTGAACCCGAGAGCGGAGAAGACTATGTCTCTCGTACCAAGCTTGCCTTTGTTCAAGCCAGTCTCGATCTCCTTGATCGTGCCATTCCGGTCATACCCGATAAGGTCGTGTAGTTTCATGCTTGCTAGGTCTCGCTGTTGTTTTTAGATAACCCTACCCTGAAGGTACGGCCATACTCTGCAAGCACAAATCCTGAGAACCGAAAGTCAGCTTTTCGGAAAACGAAAATGCGTGGGTACTTTCGCGTCGGTGAAAGTCAGGTTGCGCATCACGGGATTTATTCCCTCTACCTCGCCTACCATCATGATTCAGCCCGCCGTGCTCTCAAAAAGGCCAAAAAATGCACAGGGACAAGCGATTGAGCCTTCACTGTCTGTGAGGCCATGACATTTGCTCTGCATTGTGCCGCTGAGAGCTCTGGTAACGCTTATCGGATCTTTCATTCGCGAATGTGCGCTCCTGAGGGCGCGCACATGGAGTAGACATATGCACAATGACTTCCCCCAGCCGCTGGACGCCGCTCTTATTCCGCGCTTTGCTGGCATCCCCAGCTTCATGCGCCTTCCTATCTTCGAAGACCCGAGCAGGGTGCAACTTGCGCTGGTGGGTGTCCCTTGGGACGGCGGCACAACAAATCGTGCCGGTGCGCGCCATGGGCCACGTGAAGTGCGAAACATGTCGAGCCTGATGCGTAAGGTCCATCACGTAAGCCGAATCGCCCCGTACGATCTCGTGCGCATTGGTGACCTGGGCGACGCTCCCGTTAACCCAATTGACCTGCTGGATTCGTTGAAGCGCATTGAAGCCTTCTTCCGCCAGATACACGAGGCCGGTACGGTCCCTTTGTCTGTGGGTGGAGATCATCTGGTCACGCTCCCTATTTTCCGGGCCTTGGCGCAGAACGGACCCATCGGGATGGTGCATTTCGATGCCCACTCCGATACCAACGATCGTTACTTTGGTGACAATCCCTATACCCATGGCACGCCATTCCGCCGAGCAATCGAGGAAGGTTTGCTAGATCCGAAGCGAACCGTGCAGATCGGTATCCGTGGCTCGATCTACTCAGCTGACGACGAAGCCTTCGCAGAAGAGTGCGAGATTCGTGTTATCCATATGGAGGAGTTCAGCGAAATTGGAGTGGAAGCGACCATTGCCGAAGCACGCCGGATCGTCGGTGACGGACCTACCTACGTCACGTTTGACGTCGACGTTCTCGACCCAGCATTTGCCCCAGGTACCGGTACTCCCGAAATTGGCGGCATGACCACACTGGAGGCACAACAGATTATTCGCGGCCTGCGCGGTTTGAATCTGGTTGGTGCGGATGTAGTGGAGGTCTCCCCACCTTTCGACCAAGGTGGTTCGACTGCGCTGGTGGGGGCCACAATGATGTTTGAGTTGATGTGCATCCTTGCTGAATCGATCGCCAAGCGTTGAGCGCCCGACCATTCTATCTCCACCACGTCTGACCAGCCCCAAAACCTAGAAGGCGTGTGTAGCTGAGGAGTACTTCTCCAATGATCATCTGGCCCAACAACAAACGCTTTGCTGCCACGCTCTCTTTTGACCTTGACGCGGAATCCTCCTGGGAGTCATCCAGCCTAAATGGCCGCCGTCTGTCGTTGCTGTCAATGGGAGCTTATGGCCGTCGCGTCGCAGTGCCTCGCTTACTTGACTTGCTCGAGCGATACAGCATCCAGGCACAGTTCTACATCCCTGGGCGGATTGCAGAAATTGATCCCGAGGTGGTACGTAGTATCGCCAAGGCCGGCCATGGCATCGGTTGCCATGGATTCTTTCATGAGCGCGTCGATGAAATGAACCCGGCCGAGAACCTGATAATTCTTAGGGACAGCAAGAATATTCTCGAGCAAACCATTGATCGGGAGGTCTGTCACTACCGAGCCCCCCTCTGGGAAATCACCCCAGATGTAGTTCAGTCACTGATCGACTTGGGATTCCATACCGACAGCAGTTTGATGGGAGATGATCGTCCATATCTCGTAGGCGGGCCTGAGCAGAGCCTTCTTGAATTACCCGTTAGCTGGCTGCTCGATGACTTCGAACAATTTGCCTACTCCGCCGAGCCTGCTGTTGGCGGGGTGATTGAAGAGCCAGACAAGGTCTATCGCATGTGGGCAGCTGAGCTTGCCGGCATGCGTGAGTTTGGCAGTCACTTCATGCTCACCATGCACCCTGAAGTGATCGGCAGACCGTCGCGACTAATGATGTTGGAGGACCTGATCCAGCTGATGCGCTCTCAAGAGGACCTATGGTTCTGCACCCCCGACTCTGTCTACTCACACTGGAAAGCCGGGAACATTGAGTTGCCCCTTCAGCCCTATTGAGGTTTCAACAAATGAACTATTTGGTAACCGGTTCAAATGGCTTTTTGGGCCAGGAAGTGGCACGTCAGTTGTTGGCTGCTGGTCATGCAGTACTGGGCTATGATCGAAGCCTTACCAGCGCGATCTCCGACAAAAAATACAGCTATGTCCAAGGGGATCTTGCCGATATCGCAACGCTGCTCCAAGCGTGCCAAGCGTTCAAGCCATCAGCGATCATCCATACCGCCGCGATTTCCCACCCTGTGGACTCTCGAAGGATTCCGCTCCAGACCGTACTCACAAATGCAGTCGGGACAACACATGTCTTCGAAACTGCTCGAATTAGCGGAGTTGGCCGGATTGTCAATCTAAGCTCGGAGTGTGCCTATGGCCATAATCTGGAACTTGGCGTAATAGACGAGTCCGCCGACCTTCAGCCCACCACCCCTTATGGTTGCACCAAAGTTTTCACAGAAAAGCTTGGCAAGGTATACAACGACCTGTATGGGATTGATGTGATTTCGCTCCGCCCCGGTTGGATCTATGGTCCAGGTCAATTCATGCAATGTTATCTCAAGTCTCTTCTGCGCAGCGCCATTGATGGTACCCCACACCATGATGAGGAGGGCGGTGACTACCTATTGCAATATGTACACGTCTCTGACGTCGCTAGAGCTTGTATCCTGGCTGCTGAAGTCCCAAGCGATCATCTGAAGCAACGCGTTTTCAACGTGACTGCAGGTGAACAAGAAAGCTATTCAGATGTGGCTCGTCGAGTAGCCCGTATGTTCCCCGATGCCAACATCGATATCGGCCCTGGGACCATCTCCGTTTTGGATTCGAACGCACGCTTCAGTATTGACGCGGCAATTGAGCAGTTGGGCTATAAGCCCCATTACACTTTAGGTGATGGCCTGGCCGGCTATGCAGACTGGCTAGCTCTTCATACTTATTGAACTGGATACTTGTATGAAAACTTATCTCGTAACCGGCGCAGCAAACGGAATCGGAAGGGCTATTGCATTGCGTTTAGGCAACGCCGGAGATACTGCAGTTTTGAATGACTTGGGTGATAGCGAGGCTCTTCAATCTCTCGTAGATGAATTACATCGTCGAGATATTAAGACTAACATAGTGCTCGGCGACGTATCCGATCCGGGTGCCGCTGAATATGCATTCACTGGTTTGGAACGATTGGACATCTTGGTCAACAATGCCGGGATTCTTTTCGAAAAGCCGATCACTGAGCTCACCTTTGAGGAGTGGGATAGGATGATTTGCGTTCATCTCCATGGCGCATTCCTATTTTCGAAAGGGGCTGCTGTCCTCATGCAGCGTCAGCGGAGCGGTGCAATCGTTAATATCTCTTCAGACCTTGGTCAGCTTGGCTGCGCCGATTTGTGCCATTACGCTGCCGCAAAGGGTGGAATCATCGCGTTCAGCAAGTCTCTAGCCCGGGAACTCGCCTCTTGGAATGTGCGAGTGAACTCCGTGGCACCTGGAGGCACTCTGACACCGATGGTCACCCGACTGGGTGAGGACTACATCCGAGAGGAGGCCGCGCGTTACCCTCTGCAGCGTTTGGGAACTGCCGAGGAAATTGCTAACGTGGTAGCGTTTATTGCTTCCGAGGAGGCCAGTTTCATGACCGGTCAAGTCCTTGGGGTGAACGGCGGTGGGGCGATGGTGGGCTGACGAACCATAGCGCTAGTCCGATAATACTCAATCTCTACGATGAGCAGAAAATATGCTAAGTACGCTGACTGATGTTGATCTGCGGATGTTACGAATTTTCTGCTCCATCGTTGAAGCAGGCGGTTTCACCGCCGCTCAAGCCCGATTGAACACCAGTCTACCGCGCCTGAGCGTGCTAGTGAGGGACCTAGAAATTCGCCTGGGATACTCCCTATGCTCGCGCGGCAAAGCGGGTTTTCAGCTAACAGAAGAAGGCCAGGCCACATACGTGGCGGCCCAAGAGCTGTTTGCCGATATCAATCGATTCCGCCAGCGTACGACAACTCTGCACGGTGGCCTACCTGATTTTCTGCAAATCGGGACGGTAGACAGTCTAATTACATGCGTAGAGGCGCCGCTTTCTCGGGCAATCGCTCTGTACAGAAAGGATTGTCCCACTACGCGTATCGACTTGCATATCATGCGGCCTGACGAGTTGGAGCAAGGCGTCCTCGAAGGGCGACTGCAACTTGCTATAGGCGCTTTTCACCATCGGCTCTCAGGACTTCACTACCAGTCGATGTTTGAAGAGGAGCAAAATCTTTATTGCAGCAGCGAACACCCGTTTTTCAGCCGTGATGACTCAGCACTCGGTATCGAAGAGATCTGTGCAGTTGATTACGTAGATCGTGGTTATATGGCGGAAAATCGTCGACCTCACGATCTGCGATTCAGTAAATCGATTAAAGCTTTCTCTATGGAAGCAATCGCGACATTGCTCCTATCCGGTACCTATATTGGCTACCTGCCTACACATTACGCGGCTGCTTGGGTAAAGGAAGGAAAACTTCGTGAATTACACCCGGAACGATTGTCGTACCGTTCGGAATTTCACTGCGCTACTCGTCAAGGGCAAGAGTCAAGGCCAGCGCTGACAAAATTCCTAGAGTGTTTATTTGGCTGCTGAAGCACTCAATAGCTTGTATTGCTGCAGCAATTAAATACTAATTTGATATCTTCGAATCCATTTCGACAGAGCTAGTCGCGCTGCGGTCTTCGCGCACCCAACGAAGGCTAGGCGCCTAACTTTCAAATCGATGAAAGTCGGCTTTTGAATCGGGGGATTTATCCCACAGTGCATTCGCAACATTCTATGTTGACCCGTGGAACTTTAGAAAACGCCCGTCGCGAAAAGAGGACGCGCATCCCCTGACTTATCTGAATAAAAACCTAAGCCAGATGAGTCTCCCATCACATACTTGGACCTGTATCATGAACATGAATCATCCTTCCTTACAGTCTGAACTGCAGACTCATCCGCTTAAGCTGAATTCGCACTGGCTACCCTTTTCCGCCAACCGAAATTTCTTGCGGGATCCGCGGATAATTGTCGCCGCCGAGGGTAGTTGGTTGATCGACGATCAGGGTCGTCGAATTTACGACAGCCTCTGCGGTCTTTGGACCTGCGGCGCCGGTCATTCGCGCAAGGAAATCCAGGAAGCAGTGTCCAAGCAATTGGGCACGCTCGATTACTCTCCTGGCTTCCAGTATGGTCACCCACTTTCCTTCCAGCTTGCTGATCGGATCACCAATCTCATTCCAGGTGAACTGAATCATGTGTTCTTCACCGGCTCAGGCTCCGAAAGTGCTGATACCTCCATCAAGATGGCCCGTGCATATTGGCGCCTGAAGGGGCAGCCGCAGAAGACCAAACTGATTGGCCGCGCACGTGGCTATCACGGCGTGAACGTCGCGGGTACTTCTTTAGGCGGCATCGGTGGCAATCGCAAAATGTTCGGCCAATTGATGGACGTCGACCATCTGCCGCACACCCTCCAGCAGGGTCTAGCATTCACTAAGGGCGCAGCAGAGACGGGCGGTGTGGAGCTCGCAAATGAAATGCTGAAGCTAATCGAATTGCACGATGCATCTAACATCGCTGCCGTTATCGTCGAGCCGATGTCAGGTTCCGCAGGTGTTCTGCCACCGCCAGTTGGATACTTGCAACGCCTGCGTGAGATCTGCGACCAGCACAACATCCTGCTGATCTTCGACGAAGTGATTACTGCCTTCGGTCGTATGGGCAAGTGGACTGGGGCCGAGTATTTTGGCGTGACTCCGGATCTCATGAACGTGGCCAAGCAGATTACCAACGGCGCCATCCCCATGGGCGCGGTGATTGCAAGCAGTGAGGTCTATAGCACCTTCATGAGCCAGCCGATCCCGGAATACGCAGTGGAGTTCCCTCACGGCTACACCTACTCCGCGCATCCGGTCGCCTGCGCCGCTGGCTTGGCCACTCTGGACCTGTTGGAAAAAGAGAACCTGGTACAGCAGTCCGCCGAGTTGGCACCTCACTTCGAGAGGCTCATTCATGGCCTCAAAGGCGCCAAACATGCCATCGACATTCGCAACTGCGGCCTCGCCGGCGCGTTGCAGTTAGCTGCACGCGATGGCGACCCAGTCGTCCGTCCGTTTGAGGCGGGAATGGCCCTGTGGAAGGCGGGTTTCTACGTTCGATTCGGCGGCGACACCCTGCAGTTTGGCCCGCCCTTCAATGCCACTGTGGACGAACTCGACCGCCTATTCGATGCGGTCGGCCAAACGCTGCAAGTCATCAATTAATCACTACCTCTGCACCGAGAGCGATGCACTAAACCTATTTTCGAGGGAATCAAGATGACCACCGTGCCGCATCTTATTAACGGCGAATACATCACTGACCAAGGCCGCAGCACCGAGGTATTTAATCCGTCCACCGGCGAGGCCATTCGCAAAGTCGAGTTGGCCAGCCGTGCCACCGTACAGAAAGCGATCGACTCGGCTAAGGCCGCCTTCCCGGCCTGGCGCAACACACCGCCAGCTAAACGTGCTCAAGTGATGTTCCGCTTCAAGCAGCTTCTGGAGCAGAATGAAGCGAAGATTGCGCAGATGATCAGCGAGGAGCACGGCAAAACGGTAGAGGACGCCGCCGGCGAGATCAAACGTGGAATAGAGAACGTCGAGTTTGCGTGCGCGGCCCCAGAGATCCTTAAAGGCGAATACAACCGCAACGTCGGTCCGAACATCGATGCCTGGAGTGATTTGCAGCCACTGGGTGTGGTTGCCGGTATCACCCCGTTCAACTTCCCTGCCATGGTGCCGCTTTGGATGTACCCGCTGGCCATCGCTTGTGGCAACTGTTTTATCCTAAAGCCGTCCGAGCGTGACCCAAGCTCGACCCTGTTCATCGCCCAACTGCTTCTGGATGCGGGCCTGCCACAGGGCGTGCTGAATGTGGTGCATGGCGACAAGGAAGCCGTGGACGCGCTGATCGAGGCGCCGGAAGTGAAAGCGCTGAGCTTCGTTGGCTCCACTCCGATCGCCGAGTACATCTATAGCGAAGGCACCAAACGCGGTAAGCGCGTGCAAGCTCTGGGTGGTGCGAAGAACCACGCAGTGTTGATGCCCGATGCCGACCTGGATAATGCCGTCAGCGCACTCATGGGCGCAGCCTATGGCTCCTGCGGAGAGCGCTGCATGGCAATTTCCGTGGCCGTCTGTGTCGGTGACCACGTGGCTGATGCGCTTGTCGCCAAGCTGGTTCCGCAGATTATGGGCCTGAAGATCGGTGCCGGCACCAGTTGCGGCCTGGACATGGGCCCGTTGGTGACCGCCGCCGCCCGTGACAAGGTTGTCGGTTACATCGACGACGGTCTGGCTGCCGGTGCCGAACTGGTGGTCGATGGCCGTGGTCTGCGGGTTGCCGGTCATGAAGATGGCTACTTCGTCGGCGGCACCCTGTTCGACCGCGTCACCCCCGAGATGCGCATTTATAAGGAAGAGATCTTCGGACCGGTGCTGTGCGTAGTGCGGGTGAACAGCCTGGAGCAGGCCATGCAGTTGATCAATGATCACGAATATGGCAACGGCACCTGCATCTTCACCCGTGACGGTGAAGCAGCGCGTCTGTTCTGCGACGAGATCGAAGTCGGCATGGTTGGTGTCAACGTGCCGCTGCCGGTGCCAGTGGCCTACCACAGCTTCGGCGGCTGGAAGCGCTCGCTGTTTGGCGACCTGCATGCCTATGGCCCGGATGGTGTGCGCTTCTACACCCGTAAAAAGGCTATCACCCAACGCTGGCCGCGCCGCGCAAATCACGAGGCTGCGCAATTTGCCTTCCCCAGCAATGGTTGATTAACAATCCTCCCTTAGGACGCATTGAGTAGCGCTTCGAATTTGAAGGTGCTTTTGATGATTGTCCATAGCCGTGGTTCACTTTCGTGGCCACGGCTTTTTTGGTTCTGCTGCCTAGAGCTCCCCTTTCTCAATTCTTCATTTCTTGACGCAGCAGGAAGCAGTGATCGTGTCCCGGGAAGTGGTGTAACTGAACCAGCCAAAGGCGCCTCGACAAGCGCCCTACTCTCGCCTCTCAAATCGTCGTCTGCTCAGGAACAACCCTATACCGACCGGCACTGCAAGGGCAGACATCAATCCCAGGTCAAAGCCCTGCAAACGGGCCTGGCTCAGCGCCACACAACCAATCAGCCCAGCAATGACCAACGCAACACCTAGCCACTTACGCAGCAGGTACGGTTTCATGAACCGTTCAAATAGAAAAGCCAGCGCAACGAAGATGACTGCCTGGGTAATCTCGGACATGTGCACTTTCTCTCAAGCCCTGTTGATCAGTGATTCGGCAATACGCTGCGGGCCAATCCCACCATTCACCTGAGCCTGGATGCTCACGACAACGTCGCCAGCATGGTAAGTGGGTAAACCGTCATTGACGTAAGAGCGCACACCCATTCCTACAGCAGTACCGGCGGCAAGCCCTGCTACTGGCCCGGCCAGATTGCCCACGGTACGAGCAGCCCCACCGAAGGCGGAGAGCGCAAGGATAGCAATGCTGGTGCGCTGGGTATTGAGGGTGTCTGCTTGTTGACGGGTCTGCGGTTTGGAAATGCCGACCATCACCACACAAGGCAGGTTCTTGGCCTGTATCTTGTCGTATACCTCTACGACTTTGCTATTCACCCATCAGGCCAGTCCTGCCCTGCGCCCTTCTGCATTCTTGTCGCTACCCAATTAATCTCATATGATACTAAGTCTCATTTGCACCCATTCCGTGGCAGCTCATGGCATCCATCGATACCGCTCAGCTCACTGCTCTCTACCAACAGCAACACCGCTGGTTGCGTAGCTGGCTGTATCGGCAATTGAGCTGCTCACACCGCGCCGCTGATTTGATGCAAGACACCTTCATGCGTCTGCTGGCCAGCAACGAGGCGCTCGAAATCCGCCAGCCTCGGCCTTTTCTGGCTAAGGTGGCACGCAGTGTCCTGTCCAACCACTACCGCCGCGCACGCCTGGAAAAAGCCTATCTGGAGGCGCTCCAGACCGAAGACCAAAGCGTGCTGCCGGATCTGGCGACCCAGCTGATTATTTTCGAGACGCTGGTTCGACTCGACGAAGCGCTGTGCGAACTCGATGTCGCCGTCAAAAAGGCTTTTCTCTGGTCGCAACTCGATGGGCTCAGCCACGCAGAAATTGCCGAGCGGCTGGGTATTTCAATCGCTACCGTCAAGCGCCATATCATCAAGGCGGGTGCGCGATGCATGCTGGTGACGGAAGCACTGTAATGACTATCACCGCCAACACCTTTGGCCGAGAACCCGCGCTATCGCCGAAAATGTGTGAGGAGGCGATGGAATGGTGGCTCGATATGCAGGAGGCCAATTTCGATTCACCCGCACAGGCCGCTTTCATGGCATGGCGTCGTGAACACCCCTTGCATGAGCTGGCCTGGGAAAAAGCCTTGGCGCTGGGGGAGCAGCTCGATTCATTGCGCACCCAAGGCGATCCAGACCTCGCCCGACAGGCCCTGTTGCTCCCCTCCCAGGAAGGGCTGAGCAGGCGTCGGGCAATAAAGGGCCTGGCCTTGCTGTTGGCTGCAGGTAGCGGTGCCTGGTTGAGTCGAGACAGCGAGTTGGTATCGCGCATGAGTGCCGACTACACCACGGGTGTGGGTGAGCAGCGACGTGTTGCGCTGGCCTCGGACCTGTCGCTTGAACTCAATACCCGTAGTGCGATAAATGCTCGCGCGACTGACCAGCGCTGGCACCTGCGATTACTCAGCGGCGAGGTCTTGGTCAACACGGCCGTGAGCCCGGCGCTGTTAATCGAAACCGCTCAGGTTCGGGCGCAGGCGTCCTCGGCGCGTTTCACGATGCGGCAGTTTGACAATGGTTCGACCCAGCTGGCTGTCTATCGTGGCTCGCTTGAAGTCATCCCGACTCAAGCCGGCACCTGGACCACCCTGCAAGCCGGACAGCTGGCGCGTTTCGGGCCGCTCGGGATGCTCGATCAGGGTGCAATGCAAGCATCCGCTCCCGCCTGGGCCGAAGGCATGATCGTCGCCAACGGCCAACCGCTTCAGGCGTTCCTCGATGAGCTTGGCCGGTATCGTCATGGGCATCTGGGGTGCGACGCCGCCTTGGCCAATCTGCGCGTATGGGGTACCTACCCGCTGGCAGACAGCGATCGAATCATCGATGCCGTCGCCCACACACTGAAACTGGATGTACAGCGTTTCACTCGCCTGTGGGTCAACTTGCGTCCCCTGCCCGCTAACGTTTGAAGTTTTTTGCGTCCTCGATGAGCCGTTTTGATTTCTGGCGAGACTCATAGGCCATACATCAAAAATCATCGGGAAACTTCACATGCATCATCGCAGTATTTCCTCCTACTACGTAACCTCGCTCGCCACTACCGCGGCGGTTCTGCTCGCCACTTCATCGCCAGCCTGGGCAGCCGCCGATAGCCGCGTGCAGCACTACGAAATTGCCCCGGCGCCACTGGGCGCTGCGCTCAATCAACTGGGCCAGCAAGCCCATTTGTTGTTGTCGTTTCCCAATGAGTTGATTGCCGGGCGAAACAGCCCTGGCTTGAGTGGCGATTACACGGTCGACGGTGCTTTACAGGCGCTACTCGAGGGCAGCCAACTGATTGCGGTTCGCCAGCCGGATGGGCGATACACCCTCCAGCGCGCACCGGCCCCTGCCGCCCTGGAGCTGCAGAGCATTTCCATTTCGGGCAAGGCTCCCGGGTCGACTACAGAGGGCACCGGACTCTACACCACCTACTCATCCAGCAGCTCGACCCGTCTGAACCTGACCCCCAAGGAAACCCCGCAGTCACTGACCGTCATGACCCGCCAGCGCCTGGATGACCAGCGCCTGACCAATCTCAGCGATACCCTCGATGCCACACCAGGCATCATCGTGCTGCGCGACGGACAGGGTGCCGAATCCGACGGTTACTTCTCCCGGGGCTTCGAGATCCAGAACTTTGAAATCGATGGTGTGCCCACCGTCAAGCGCATGGACAATTACACCCAGAGCATGGCCATGTATGACCGTGTGGAGGTGGTGCGCGGTGCTACCGGCCTGATCAGCGGCCTGGGCAGCCCTTCAGCGACGATCAACCTGATCCGCAAGCGCCCGACCGCCGAGGCTCAGGCCAGCGTCACCGCTGAAGCCGGCAACTGGGACCGCTACGGTACCGGCTTTGATGTGTCCGGCCCGCTGACCGAAACCGGCAACGTACGCGGTCGCCTGGTCGCCGACTTCAAGACCGAGCAGTCCTGGATCGACCGCTACAAGCAGGACTCGCAACTGATCTACGGCATTACCGAGTTCGACCTGACTGAAGACACCCTGCTGACCATGGGCTTCAGTTATCAACGCACAGACGTCGATTCCCCCATGCGCTCCGGGCTGCCGACCCGCTTCACCGACGGCTCTCGCACAAACCTCAAACGCTCGCTCAATTCGGCTCAGACCTGGTCATACAACGACCATGAACAAACCAGCTTTTTCACCTCGATCGAACAGCAGTTCGCCAATGGCTGGAGCGGGAAGATCGAGCTGACCCACTCCGAGAACAAGTTTGACGAGGTCTTCAACTACGTCAACGGCAGCCTCAACCCGGACGGAAGTGGCACCACGCAGTTGCCCGTGCGCTTCTCCGGTATCCCGCGCCAGAACAATATCGATGCCTACCTGACTGGCCCGTTCAGTATGTTGGGCCGCGAGCACGAGCTGATCGCCGGCGTGACCTTGTCCAACTACTACGAGAACGTGCCGAGCTACGGCGGGTGGAAGTACGACTATTCCGGCTCTCCGGCCGGCGCGATCGACAACCTGCTGAACTGGAACGGCGCCTCGGTAAAACCGCAATTCGACGTCACGGGTAAATCCACTGTCGACGAAACCCAATACGCCGCCTACCTCGCCACGCGCCTGCACGCCACCGACGATTTCAGTATCTTGCTGGGCAGCCGCGTGATCGACTGGCAGCGCGACATCGAGGATAAACCCTACAATGCTGAACATACCAAGACCAAGGAGTCGGAAACCGGCGTCTACATTCCGTATGCCGGCGTGGTGTATGACGTCAACGACACGTGGTCGCTGTATGCCAGCTATACGAAAATCTTCAATCCTCAGTCGTCCTGGGTTCGCGACATCAACAACAAGCCACTGGACCCGATGGAGGGCACCGGCTATGAAGTCGGTGTCAAGGGCAGCCACTTCGACGGCAAGCTGAATTCCAGCGTCGCGCTGTTCAAGATCGAGCAGGACAACCTGGCGATCTGGATCGATACCCCGGGCGGCAACACTTACAAGTCGGAACAGGGCACCACTACCAAGGGCGCTGAATTCACCCTGGACGGAGAACTGGCCGAAGGCTGGCAGGCATCCGCCGGTTATGCCTATGCGGTCAGCACCGACGCTGACGACCAGCGTATCGTGACCACCCTGCCCCGCCACAGTCTGAAGACCTTCACCAGCTATCGCCTGCCGGGCATTCTGGACAAGGTCACCATCGGCGGCGGCGTGAACTGGCAGAGCAAGACCGGTGCCGACCTGCACACCTTCACCCAGGGCAGCTACGCCGTCACCAACCTCATGGCTCGCTACGACTTCAACCAGCATCTGAGTGCGTCAGTCAACCTGAACAACGTGTTCGACCGTGAATACCTCAGCTATGCCGGCGACCACGGCATGTACGGTGCTCCAAGGAACATCATGACGGGTATCAAGTACACCTTCTGACGTTCGCAGGCTACGGGCTGAGCCAGGGCCATCGGTTTCAATACAGTAGTGACGGCCACAAAAGGGAGACTGGAAATCAGGTGGCACAAAGTCAAAGGTAGGTCATGATGAACGTCACTTCGGCGTTTGCTGTCCCCGGATAGAGCGGTTCAGAAGGCAATCGATAGTAACTAGCGCTCATAGGGATTTTGAAGTTTCCACCGTTGCTATCGTAGCTTGAAAATTTCTGGGGAACACTCAGTGGAATGGGCCTACCGCCAGTGTCGAACAGCTGCAGTGCAACGCCCTTGGCAGTGGAGTTTGGGTTAAGGGAAACGATACCTTGGGATTCGCTTACCGCTGAGCCGGTTGCCTTCAGCGTATAACTCACTTTCTTCAAGCCGGGAGGGCAATTATTCAAGGTCAAGCTGAAGCTGACTCTTTTTTCTATGGCGCCGGCTTGATGAAAGTCATCAGGCGTGTAGTCATCGCCCATTTCAACGTGGACGGCTGGCGTCTCGCAGGACATTGAGATAATAGTGGTGCCCGTTGTTTGAATCTCAAGAGGTAATATTTCTTCAACCCGGTAAAACCCGAGAGTTCCCGGGGGGATCACCGCACCGCTTACTATGCTACCGGTTTTGATTATTTGTAACGCGGAGTAGTAGTTATTCAGGGTATAAGAACCAGGAATCGAGCTGCCGTCAGGATATCCGCCTATACGGTAGGCATATATCCACGCCCAAGAAATTCCTGTATTTCCTATAGGTTGCATAAAGGCGCCAGGCGTGGTATCCCCCACTTGATTCTTTAGACCGTTACGGCATGTGAGAGCGCACCGCCACTTATTATCTGTGACGCCTGTTGGCCCTAGAGGGGTTTCGTATAAAACTGTACCAACAGGAGCGTCTTGTGGGACTGAGATCATGGATGGGATGCTGTATTTCACAGCGCCTGCCTGATTGCCCTGGAGGAAAGATGAGATTTCCGCCATTGAGTTGCAGGAAATGAGCAATAGTGACGCTAACGCAATTGCTTTGTTTGGTTTCATCGTGATTCTTCGGCGTTTTATAAAGCTAAGCGAGCTCTCGTCTTGCATTGGGTAGTGCCTGGTGCAATTAAGGTGGCGGGCTGTTTTGAGCAAGTGTGAACCTGTTCGAAATAGACAGCGCAATGATTGCTCCATGAGGGGTTTTTATTTTTCAGCACTGTGCCTTTACCGCAAATCAGATGATTCTTAAATCGCTACGCCACTCAAGGCAACTCATTGAAAGACGCGAAGGCGGCTATGCCATGGCCAGCCCGCCCCGCGAAACCGCACACGTGCGCCACGTTTAAGAATCGTCTGATCGTCCCTCTTCAGGCCACTTCCTAGAATCGGCCGATGCATCTACGACGATACCTGCTGCAGATCAACCCCGTGCTTTCCACACCCGAAGCCGCCCGGCGGCTGCTTCGGCTGTTCGCCATTGTTCTGGCGATCGGCATCCTCAGTGGCGTGTACAACGTCCTGGTATTCACCTTCAACAACGAACTTTCCCAGCGTCGTGGCTACATGAGCAGCGCCATCGCCGAGGCCCATACCTTTTTCACCAATCGCCAGGCTCTGCTGGAAAGCCTGAGCCTCACAGCGGTGCGCACCCCTCTGCAAACCCTGGCATCCACGCCCATGCCTGAGAATGAGGAAACCCATCTTCTGCTGGGCAGCGACCCCACCCATGTCTGGAACTTCTGGCTCACTCGTCGCCTGGGCGACTACTTGCAGGAAAAGAAGCTCGGCCTGCTGTATGTGAATACCGACGAACAGCCAGGCATCCGCTGGCTATACAATGCTTCATCCCTGCCACCTGGACTCCCGCCCGGGGTCCTCGATCAACTGAGGGCGCTCGATGCCCGCAGCGGTGCAGTCAACGAACTGTGGCTGAGCGACCAGGCGGGCAAACGCCCGCATCTCTATCTGTTCACCCGCCTCGACGCCCACGACGCGCCAACCGGATGGCTGGGCCTGGAGATGGACAGCCAGGAAGTTTCCGCCACGCTCAGCGACCAGAGTGCCGGCACCTTCGTGATGCTGACGGCCGATGGCATGCAAGTGTTCAGCAACAACACGCCTGCAGACCAGCAACTCTGCGATGCCGAGAACGACGGTTTCTTCGGTTTCATGGGCAACGGCCTGATCCCCGAACGGCTGGTGATCCGCAAGAAACTTGCCGCCTCCGACTGGCAACTGATGTACTGGATCGACCTGCACTCACTGCTGCAAGGCCTGTGGAAACAGTTGCTCGGCGCATTGCTGTTCTGCCTGCTTAGCCTGACCTTGATCGTGGTGCTGACCCGACGTTTCGAACAGCGCCTGATCCTCCCGGGGCTGCAGCGCCTCCAGGCCCTGGTGGAAAGCGAGGCGTTCAGCCGCGCCGTGATCCAGACCGCGCCGGTGGCCCTGTGCGTGCTGCGTCGCAGCGACAGCAAAGTGGTGCTGGAAAATTCATTGGCCCAACAATGGCTGAGTGACGACTGGTTGCAGCGGACCTTCGCCGCGACCGACGACGAGGGGCATGATCATGTCGAGTCCATTGACGGGCGCCACCTGTACATCCACCGTGCGACCACCCGCTACAAGGGCGAGGACGTGGTGCTCTGTGCCTTCAGCGACATCACCACGCGTAAGCAGGTGGAGACCACACTGATCGAAGCACGCCGTGCCGCCGATACGGCCAATCAGGCCAAGACCCTGTTCCTGGCCACCATGAGCCACGAAATTCGCACCCCGCTGCATGGCGTGCTGGGGACCCTGGAACTGCTGTCCCGCACCCGGCTCGATGCCCAGCAGACCGACTATCTGCTGGCCCTGGAAGGCGCCTGCGCCACACTCCTGCAACTGATCTGCGACGTGCTGGACGTGTCGAAGATCGAGGCCGACCAGTTGACCCTGGAGTTGACCGAGTACTCGCCCCTCGAGTTGGCCCAGGAGGTGGTTCATACCTACAGCGCCGCCGCCATCGGCAAAGGCCTGCAACTATATATCTGCCTTGACTCGCGCCTGCCGGAACGGCTGGTGGGCGATGTGAACCGTATCCGTCAGGTGCTGAGCAACCTGCTGAGCAACGCGCTGAAGTTCACCGACAGCGGGCGTGTGGTGCTGCGGGCACGTGTCCTGCGGCACGAAGCTGAAGGTTCCAGCCTGCTATGGCAGGTAAGCGACACCGGCAAGGGGATTGCCGAGCAAGACCGGCTGCGGATCTTCCAGCCGTTCTACCAGACCGAAGGCAATCTCAGGGCAATCACCGGCAGCGGCCTGGGGCTAGCCATCTGTCAACGCCTTACCGAGTTGATGCACGGCCAGTTGCACCTGGTCAGCGAGCGCGGACTGGGCACCAGCGTCAGCTTGATCCTGCCAGTGGAGTTCGCCCCCGGCACCGACTGCGCAACGCTGCCATACACGCTACTGGCCGAGCCCGTCTATATCGTCTCGCCAGTTCGCGAGCTGGCGCAAACCCTGGCCGGCTGGCTGTATCGCTGGGGCGCCCGACCTCATATAGGTCAGCCACCGGCCAGTGCCACGGCCCACGGTCAGTTGCTCGAAGTGCATCCGGGCGTGCTGCAACACCGGCTGGTTGAAAGCTGGAGCGGCCCGCAGATCCTGGCCAGCGCCGATGGCCGCAGCGAACACCTGCCGGGTGCCCAGGTGTGGCACGTCAACCTGAACAACCTGCCGGCCCTGCACGCGGCGATCAGCCAGGCCCAAGGGATAGGGGCCAATCGCGAGAATGACCGCCACCGCACTGGCGAGATTCGCCAGCTCGGCCTGCGGGTCCTGGTGGCCGAGGACAACGCCATCAACCAGCTCACCCTCAAAGAGCAGTTGGAAACCCTGGGCTGCAGCGTGGAAGTGGCCGCCGATGGCGAGCAGGCGCTGCTGCGCTGGCAGCCGGGGCGCTTCGATGTGGTGCTCACCGACGTGAACATGCCCGGCCTGGATGGCTATGGACTGGCCAAGGCCCTGCGCTTGCGCGACAAGTCACTGCCGATCATTGGCGCCACGGCCAATGCAATGCGTGGTGAACAGGAGCTGTGCCTCGCGGCCGGGATGGATCACTGCCTGCTCAAACCTTTCACCCTGCAGGCGCTCTACAACTGCCTGGAGCATTACCCCGGACACCGCCGTGAAGCCCTATAGCATCCTGATCGTCGAAGACCATCCTTTCCAGCGCCAGTACCTGCATCACCTGTTCAGCGAACTGGGCCACTTCAACCTGCATACCGCCAAGGACGGTCACGAAGCCATGGCACGCCTGCACGAAGGCGAATTCAATCTGGTGCTGACTGACTTGCTTATGCCCACCATGGACGGCGTGTTGTTCATCCAGCAACTGGCGACCCTGCCTTGCCGGCCAGACCTGGCAATCATGACCAGCGCCTCACGGCGCATGCTGACAGCGGCGAGCCTGGTAGCGAAGAACCTCGGTATCCGGGTGGTCGGGCTGATCTCCAAACCCATGACGCCGCCGGCATTGCATGCACTGGTCGCACAACTGCGCCCGGCCAGGCACAGCACCTCCGACCGCTCGGAACTACCTGCCTTTGACCGGCGATCCTTTATCCAGGCACTGGACTCGCAAGCCTTGCAGGCGTGGTTCCAGCCCAGGGTCTCGGTGCAGAAAGGGAACATCGTGGCGGCAGAGGCGCTGGTGCGCTGGGTACACTTGGAGCGGGGAGTCCTGTTGCCTGGTGCGTTTCTGCCCGCTCTGGAAGCCAACGGGCTGGAGGAACGCCTGCTCTGGGAAATGCTCGAGCAAGCCATGGCGGCGCAGGCGTGCTGGCGCCTCAAAGGCTTCGACATTCCGGTGTCGATTAACCTGCCCACCCACCTGCTCGACGATCCGAACCTTGCAGACCGGCTGCTGAAATTCGTGCTGCATCACCAGGGGGCGCCTGGAAATCTGTGCTTCGAGCTGCTGGAGTCTTCCCACACGCTCAAGCCTGCCAACTACTACGCCGGCGCCTGCCGGTTGCGCATGAAGGGCTTTGCCCTCGCACAGGACGACTTCGGCAAGGGCTATAGTTCCTACCTGAATCTGGTGTCCACCCCCTTCAGCGAACTGAAGATCGACCGGGCGCTGGTGCAGGGCAGCCAGGACAACGATCATATGGCCTCGGCGCTGAGCAGCCTGATTGCCTTGGGTCGCAAGCTGGGCCTGACCGTGGTGGCCGAAGGCGTGGAAACAGCCGAACAGCTCCAGTTACTGCGCAAGACCGGATGCGAGCAAGCCCAAGGTTTTCTGATTTCCCAGGCCTTGCCGGCAAGTCAGTTCGAACAGATGCTGGCTGCTGAAGCAAACCCCTAGGCTGAGGGTATAAACCTGGCTCCCCATCAACGCGCTACGAGCCGCTCCCATGAAACACAACAACGACCGCCTGGAAAACCTGGCCCGCAGCTCTTCACGTTTGAACAAGAGCGTGACGCTGCTGGTAGCGATGGCCCTGTTGCTGGTCGGGCTCAGCGCCTGGTCGCTACAACGCCTGATTGAAGAAACACAGGGCACCATGCGCCTGCACTTCGCCCGGCTGATGGAAAACATCCAGGAGCAGGAAGACTTTCTCCAGGCCTTGACCCTCCACAGCCTGCAGGGTGACCTGCTCGGCGACGGCAGCCACAAGGTGCGTGTGCTCACCCCCTTGCCCGAAGAAGGGCCGAACATCTATCAGGGCCAGGCCTTCTCCTTTTCAATGCCGTTCAGCGTCAAGGTCACAGCCGATGCCCTCACTGCGCCCGTGCTCGGCCTTGGCGCCAACCTGGCCGACTTCTACAGCACCTTCTGGGCCGACTCCTACTACCGCTCGCCGCAAGTCTTCCTGTTCAACCACCAGGGCAACTACGACATCACCGTGCCTGCGGCGGGACGGGGACGCGAGCACGGCAAGATGATGGCCTCCCATGAACGCTTCATCGATGTGTTCAATACCGTGTTCGCCCGACGGCCAGATGAACAGCCAGCCAGCACCGGCATCCTCTGGAAAAGCTATGTCGATACCGCGCAGGGCTCTGCCCCCGCCCGCCTGCTGGCCTACGTCAACCTGGACCTCGAACCTGAGCAGATGACCATCAAGGGCGCAGGCGCCCATATAACCCTCGCCCTGCTGCTGGACCTGGCCCAGATCAACGATTTCGAACGTGTCCTGGACTGGTCCATCTACAACCGCTTCACCCTGCTTGCCCCGACCGGCGAGGTCCTGATCGGAGCCCTGGACCCGGACTCGCCCTTGCATGACGGCCTTAACCTGCGCAGTGAAGGCCTGGTATTCAAGCTGAACAGCGCTCAAGGCAAGGACTGGACCGCCGTCTACACCATCGGCTTCGGGCATTTCTTCCGCGCCGCGCTATGGCCCTTGAGCGCCGTTGTGGCCACCTTCCTGGCGCTGCTTGGCCTGAGCTGGCTGGCCAGCCGCTGGTACCGCCGCAACGTGATCCATCCGGCGCGCCAGGCCCACGAAAATATCGCCGAAAGCATCGCCTTCAGCCGCGTGGTGATCGACACCGCGCCCACCGGCCTGTGTGTCGTGAACCAGGCGGACAGCCAGGTCGTCATGGAAAACCAGCGCGCTCGGCAATGGTCCGGCACCACCCGGCTGATCAGTGCCTTGCAAGCCCGAAGCCAGGGGAACAGTGCTAGCGAACTACCGATAGAGATCGACGGGCGCCACCTGGAAGTGAACCTCGTCTCAACCCGCTACCAGGGCCAGGACGTCAACCTCTATGCCTTCAACGACGTCACTCGTCATATCGAGGATGCCCACGCCTTGGAACAGGCCATGCGCGCCGCCGACCTGGCCAACGAAGCCAAGACCCTGTTCCTGGCGACCATGAGTCACGAGATCCGCACCCCGTTGTACGGAGTGCTGGGCACGCTGGAACTGCTCGGCCTGACACCGCTTGCGCCACGCCAGCAGGCCTACCTGCAAACCATCCAGCGCTCATCGGCTACCCTGTTCCAACTGATCAGCGATGTGCTCGATGTGTCGAAGATCGAGTCCGGCCAGATGAACATCGAGCCCGTGGCTTTTGCACCACTGGAGATGATCGAAGACACCCTGCGTACTTACGCTGCCTTCGCCCAGCGCAAGGGCCTGCAGCTGTATGGGTGCACCGATGTCACCCTGCCCGAGCGGCTGCTGGGCGACCCACTGCGCATCCGCCAGATCCTCAACAACCTGCTGAGCAATGCCATCAAGTTCACCGACGCAGGCAGGGTAGTGCTGCGTACCCGAGTACTCGCGACCAGTGCCGAGGAGGTCAGCCTGGAGTGGCAGGTAACCGATACCGGCATCGGCATCGACCAGGCCGAACAAGCGCGGCTGTTCGAGCTGTTCTACCAGGCCCGGGAGGCCTCCGGAGAAGGGGGCGCGGGCCTCGGCTTGCCGATCTGCGGCTGGCTCAGCGAAATGATGGGCGGGCAGTTGAGCGTGGTCAGCGAGACCGGCTTGGGCAGCAGTTTTTGCCTGCGCATGGCCTTGCCAGTTTTGCCGTCGGAGGCCGCCAACATGAAAGCCGTCGACCCGTCGCTGGCGCCTGTCCAAGTTCGCGCACCGGTGCCGGAGTTGGCGCACAGTCATTGCGCCTGGCTCAACCGGCTGGGCATCCCGGCCAGCGTGGCGGTGTTGCCGCTGGAACCAACGCGGGCTGACGCCTTGCTGGTGGATGTGCTGCCCGCCGACACTACGCCGAACTGGCCCGGCCCACAGGTGCGCTGCACCAGTGGCGGTCCCGTACCTGCCCAGCCGGTCGAAAGCGGTTGGGAGGTAGACTTGCATGACCTGCGAGCCATCGCCCGGGCCATCCTGCAGGCGCGCTCGGCCCAACCGGAAATCGCCAGTGCCCCCCTGCCCTCACGCAACCCGGCGCCAAACCTGCACATCCTCGTCGCCGAGGACAACCCGATCAACCAGGCCATCCTCAAGGAGCAGTTGGAAACGCTGGGCTGCAGCGCAATGGTGGCCGCCAACGGCGAACTGGCCCTGCACCTGTGGCAACCCGGAGCCTTCGACCTGGTACTGACCGACGTCAACATGCCAGTCATGGACGGTTACGAGCTGGCCATTGCCTTGCGCGAGCTGGACGCCCAACTGCCAATCATCGGTGTAACGGCCAACGCCATGCGCGAAGAAGGGCAACGCTGCGCGGCCGCAGGGATGAACGCCTGGCTGGTGAAACCGCTGAGTTTGCAGACCCTGCGGGCGCAACTGATCAAGCAGTGCAAGCCGGCATCCCTACCGGAAACCCCGGAGCCTGCGGCTACATCGACCAATAGCGACAGCATCCAGTTGTCACCAGCGATGAGGCCACTGTTCCTCAGCACGATGCAAGACGACCTGCAGCTGATCGGCAACGCCCTGGAACAGGGCGACCACAAACAGCTCGGCAAGCATCTGCATAGCGTTTCCGGTGCCCTGGGCGCCGTCCAGGCGATCGAACTGGCCGACCGGTGCGCTGCGCTTGAGAGCGAATTGGGCCGCACTGGGCTTGATGCCCAATTGGCGCTCGAGGTGCGCGGGGTGATGGGCAGGATGTTGTCAATCCTCAAGACCATGACGTAGGGCGTAGGTGATGCCCGGCGGGAGCTGGCTTGCAAGCTCCTGCAAAATGGTCAGGAAGATCGACCTATCCGCTTTTCGCTAGACTCCATACCCGACTCCGAGATTACGGTTACCGCTCATGCCAACACTCAAGGTTCTCATTGCCGACGATCACCCCATCGTATTGCTGGGTGTGCGTGAACTGGTCGCACGCGACCCGCGCTTCTGCGTGATCGGCGAGGCAGTCAACTCCAGCGGCCTGGTGCAATTGCTGGCCGAGCAACCGGTGGACCTGGTGATCACCGACTACAACATGCCCGACGACTCGCCCTATGGCGACGGACTAAAGCTGGTCGACTACCTCAAACGTCATTATCCAGCCGTGAAGGTACTGATACTGACGATGATCTCCAACCCGTTGGTACTTACTCACCTGCAAGAGCTGGGGGTGATCGGGGTTATTCGCAAGAACCAGCTGCACACCGAAATCGAGCGCGCGTTGGACGCTGTTGTGAAAGGAAGGCGATACCAGCATCCCAATACTGTGAAGCATTCCGTTATTGAATCGAATACTGACCTGGATGCGCGCCTGCAAAGGCTGTCGCCCAAGGAATTTGAAATTCTTCGCCTGTTCATTTCCGGTGCCAGCGTCGGTGATATTGCCCGCAACCAGAACAGAAGCGTGAAAACTATCAGCGCACAAAAAAATTCCGCTATGCGCAAGCTTGAAGTCAGCAGTAACCAGGACTTGCTCAATTACTGCCGGGAGCGCGGCATCTTCAATTAATGAAATATCGTGACACCTGCCCGCCGATATAAGAATCGTCTGATTTCAACAATGCGCCTGCTTTCTTATCGTGGCGTGGCGTTATGTGCTGGACCTCTTATAAATCGACATCGGGCAATTACATGAAAAAGACCGCGCTCGCATTGGCACTGATGGCTTCCATCGGCCATGCATTTGCAGCTGGAGAACCGCCAACAGCCGTCCAGGGTGGCAGTGGCAAGATCAGTTTCACCGGCACCATCAACAATGACGCCTGCACCATTGATGGCGCCGACAAAAACCGGGTGATCGCCATGGACATGGGCAACATTGCGATCAAGGACATGGGCACCGCCGAGAACCCGACCTCCGGTCGAAGCACCGGCCAGAACTTCAACCTGAACATCAACTGCAATGCTGGCACCAAAGTCGCCATGGTCTTCGACCCCAACAGTGGCGGTTCGGGCCTTGTGGCCGGCAAGAAGGTCCTGGCGCTGGAAAGCGGCAACGCTTCTGCGACCGGCGTTGGCATCGCCTTGATTGACGCCAGGGGTGCCCTGATCGATCTGAGCTCCAAGTCCACCGCAAGGCTTGAGAGCGACATGAAGAAAGTCGGTACCGGCGGCGAAACCATCCTCAGCTTCTCCGCCGCCTACGTCACCACAGGTACCGAAGGCACGGCCACTGCCGGCCGTGGCGACGCCACCCTGCCGTTCATCCTCGAATACCAGTAAGGCTTCGCAGGATCGATCATGGGCAAGGCTTTCGGGCCTTGCTCCTATTTCTCCAGTTCAAGGGCACTCGCATGTTGCACCCTTCCATCCCCGCCTGCCTGGGGTTACTGGGCCTGTTACTGGCTGGCCCCGCCAGTGCCAGCATTTCCCTGAGCGCCACACGTGTGGTGTTCCAAGGCGCGCACAAGGAAGCCAACATCAACGTGCGCAACGGCAAGCAGGAAGTATTGGTCCAGTCGTGGATCGATAGCGGCGAAGCGTCGGGGGCCGCACCGTTCGCCGTCACACCGCCGCTGGCCAGGATCCTCCCCGGCGAACAGCAATTACTGCGCATCCTGTACGAAGGCAAAGGCCTGTCTACTGACAAGGAATCGGTGGTGTGGCTGAACGTACAGGAAATTCCGCAGGCAACCACCAAGGCCAATACCCTGCAGTTGGCCGTGCGCCAGCGCATCAAGGTGTTCTTCCGCCCCGCGCACCTTTCCGGCGATCCGTTGATAGCACCGTCGCAATTGCTGTGGGTGTTGTCGGGGGGAGAATTGAAAGTCAGGAATCCCACACTGTTCCACGTATCGATGGGCGATATAAAACTTGAGGCTGATGGGCGTGTTGAACTTGCTGCGGACTCGAGCATGATTGCACCCGGCGAAACAAGACGCTTCAAGGTCAAACAGTTCAGTGGCACTTCACCTGTACAACTGACGTTCGACAGCATCAACGATTACGGCGCGCAAAACCAATACCAACTCACTGTTGGCGCAAGCAACGGAGAGAAATCCGCCGACGTCAAAAACACCCCCTGACGCCACACCAGAAACTTACTGGCATCCGTGGCAACTCCAGTCAAGTGCGGATGATAAAGGCTTTTGCATGTCGTTCATTGCCGATACCCGTCGCGCCGGTTCGTTGCGACTGAATACTCTATACATGGTACTTTTTTCTGCACCGGCAAGTTTGGCCCTCGCCTCCGCCCCCCTTGATACACCCGCACCGCTCGCCTTCAACACCCGCTTTTTGCAAGGCGCGTCAACCGATGTGGATGTGCAACTTCTGCTGGTCGAAAACAGTGTTCTGCCGGGCACTTACCGGGTCGACGTGTACAGCAACGACGCCCTGGTCGGTCGCCGCGACATTACCTTCAACCTCGACCCGGCCACGGGGCACACTGAGCCCTGCATGAACCTGGAGCTGCTCACACAACTGGGCATCGACATGGGCAAGCTGGAGGCCAAAGGCACGGTCGACCCGGCAGCCCCCCAGGCATGCTACGACCTGCCTTCCCTGATCGACCAGGCCAGCCTGCGCTACGACGGCAGCCGCCTGCGTCTGCTGGTGAGCGTGCCGCAAATGGCCATGCAACGCGGCATGCGTGGCTACGTTGACCCGCAACTGTGGGATGAAGGTGTTCCCGCAGCGCTCATCAACTACCAGCTCAACGACAGCCGCAACGCCAGCAATGGCTACACCCGCTACAGCAACAACCTGGGCCTGCGCAACGGCATCAATCTGGGCGGCTGGCGCCTGCGCAACGAGTCTAACCTGAGCAACGGAACCGGCCGGCCGAGCACCTTCACCAGCAACCGCAGCTACCTGCAGCACGACGTCACCGCGCTCAAGGGGCAGTTCAGCGCCGGCGACATCTTCACCGACAGCGAACTGTTCGACAGCGTGCGGTATCGTGGCTTGAAGCTGGCCTCCGACGAAGGCATGCGCGCCGACAGCGAGCGGGGCTATGCCCCCGTTGTGCGTGGTGTGGCACAAACCAGCGCGACCGTGGAAGTTCGTCAGAATGACTACCTGCTCTACAGCACCAACGTGCCACCCGGCCCGTTCGAAATCAGTGACATCTACGCCAGCGGCTCCAGTGGCGACCTCGAGATCACCATCATCGAGGCCGACGGGCGCCGCCGGGTGAGCCAGCAGGCGTTTTCCAGCCTGCCGATCATGGTTCGTGAAGGACAGCTGAAATACAGCCTCTCGGCTGGCACCTACAGCAGCAACACCGACGGCATGGCGGAGCTGAAGATGCTCAGCGCCACGCTGGCCTACGGCCTGGGCAGCAACCTCACCGGCATCCTCGGTCTGCAGACCAGCGACCACTTCAAGGCGTTAGCTGTGGGCTTCGGGCGCAATACCTTCCTCGGCGCGGTATCGCTGGACATGACCCATTCCTCGAACCAGGTCCTCGGCCAGACCACAGAAGGCGACAGTGTGCGCGCCCTGTATGCCAAGACCTTCAGCGGCACTGATACCAGCTTCACACTGGCAGCCCACCGCTACTCCACCGAGGGCTATCGCACCCTGACCGACCATGTCCAGGACATCAGCGAGGGTGTGGCCAAGCGTACCGGCAACACCAAGACCCGCACGGACCTGACCATCTACCAGAGCCTGGGTCGCAATCGCGAATGGGGCAGCCTGTATATAAACGCCAGCGACCAGCGCTACTGGCGCCAAGGTGGCACCCGCAGCTTTTCCGCCGGTTACGGCAGCAGCTGGGGCGATGTCAGCTACAGCTTCGATATCGCCCGCACTGAAGACTTCAGCTACAGCGGCACGCCGAGCCAGGATACCCAGTTCAACCTGTCGGCGTCCTTTCCGCTCGGACGTCAGGCCAGGGCGCCCCGCGCGTTCGTCACCACCACGACCCAGAAAGGGGGGGACAGCACCCAGGTAGGCATCAACGGATACACTTCCCCCACCAGCAACACCTCGTATTCGATACAGGGCGGCAACAGCAGTACGAGCGGCAGTTCGGGCTCAGCCAACCTCAACATGCGCACTGCGCTGGCCGACATCAACCTGGGCTACAGCCAAGGGCGCGGCTACGATTCTCAGAACCTGAACCTCTCCGGTTCCGTGGTTGCCCACGCGGACGGTATCAACCTGGGCCAGCCGGTCGGGGAAACCTTTGCCCTGGCCCAGGTGCCGGGTATCAAGGGAGCGCGGATCAGCAGCTACAGCGGCGTCGAAACCGGCCGCAACGGCTATGCGGTGATCCCCAACGCCCAGCCTTACCGCATCAATTGGGTCAGCCTGGACACCCGTGAGCTGGGCGGCGAAATCGAAATCGACAATGCCACCCAACAGCTGGTGCCCCGTCGCGGTGCCATCGTCGTTGCCCGGTACAAGGCCAAGACCGGCCGCCGGGTCGAGTTCGAGCTGTTCGATGCACAGAACAGCCCCATCCCCTTCGGTGCTTCGGTGCAGGACGCCAGCGGCAAGCAACTGGCCATTTCCGACCCCATGGGCAAGGCGCTGGCACTGGTCGAGAAAACCCAGGACACCCTGTCGATCAAGTGGAGGCAACAGCAGTGCTCGGCCTCGTACTCGCTGCCCGAGCCCAATCCGGCCCTGAATTATGAACGCCACCGATTGGTGTGCCTACCAGAGGGAACTGGCCTTGGCCAGCCCAGACACAAGCAGTACCTCCCCTCATCACCCACTGCGCCGCCCGCTCGGTGAGCATGATCAACGTCGTATTGGTACTACCCACCAGCGGCGACGGCATGATTGACGCATCGACCACCCGCAACCCTCCAGCGCGTTCCGCCGTTGGTTAGATCTGTCGCCTACGGCGAATCGTCAGTAGGGATGCTGCCTCGCTAGACCTAACGGATAGTGCTCCATGCATTTGCCTCTAGACGAAATGCATCTGCAGCGCTCAGGCATACAACTCCAGGTGGGCACCGACCCAGACTTTTTTCCAAAATGCGCCCATTACAGGAAGATGGACAGTACGTCAGCTTTTGGCCACCGGCAGCTATGGGTCGAAAGCAGCCGATCACATGCGACTGAATAGCCTCATTGCAAACCATCACCAAGGCCTGATGCCGACCTCACACAGCGCCGCAAGGATAAACGGCCCCTTCTTCTCCAGATACTCAGCCATCCCCCCGGTATTGGTGGCCTCAAGCTCAATCTTGAGGTCCTGATACCGCTGCCGGAGGGAGGCGTCGTTCCTGAGCAGATCCCTGAACGTCAGCATCTGGACGACTGAAGAGTGACCACATCTGCAAATGTGGACCTTGTGGGTGCGCACCTCGCCAACATTGCGGCGGTAGAAATGGTGTCCTTGCGACAGGTCACTGCCGCGTACATACCCCAGACTAAGCAACACCTCGTCTCGCGCTGCCTCATTGCGATGCTCTGAAACCTCGATCAGCACATCGATCTCGGGCTTGGCGGCGAGTTGCTCAACAGCCGTGCTGCCTACGTGGTGTATGCCGAGAAGCTCATCACCGAATGCCGAGGCGAGTAGCACTTTGTCCGCCTCGTACCGCTGCGACCATTCAGGGTTGTAGGTCGTAATCTTGCTGGTCAGCGCCATGGGCCATCCTTGGGAAAGTTAAAACGTTCTGATGCGCCTTCACGGCAGACACCTGCCGCCGATCAACCGAGATAGAGTCTCTAGTGGCCTTGCACAGCCTGATCAGGCTGCGCCCCCAGACTCGCGAGAAAAACCTCGGTATCCCGATTCGACCGCAGGCAGACCACGCGACACTCCGACGGCACCGTCGCCACGAATCGCTTGATCGCCTCTCGAGACGAGGTTTTCGTCCGCCACATGAACCTGAAAAATTCCGGCAGGTTGGCCAGCAGTTCCGGGCAGTCATCCGGCAGGTCGGGCCGAGAGCGACCGCGGTTCAGCGCCGTTCTGAGAAGCACGCGCCAGAATCGAAGCGGCGCCGAGCGATCGATCCATATCAGCATGTCAGCGCGGGCCAGCCGGTTCGTCCATGTAGTCGAATGCCCCCCTTCGAAAATCCAGCGCTCACGGGCCTCGACCTCATGGCAAAGACGCGTCTTCTCGTCACGGCTGCGCTCGACCCACCCTGGCTGCCAATGAATCGTGTCGATATGCACGACCGGCAAGCCCGTGCGCTCGCCCAGCTTGCGCGCCAGGGTGCTTTTCCCGGACCCTGGCTGGCCAATGATCATCACCCGTTGCATTGAAGCTCCCTGCCTGCTGAATTTTGGGCGCGCGATTCTACGGCAATCAGCGACGCGGTCAACTGCATGCGTACTTGCAAGGGCATCGGTACAAGACGGGTGAAGCGCCACCCCAGGCCTTTGATCAATATTGGTAGCGCAAGGTAACCGCAAAATTGCGAGGATCACCGTAGTACAGGCCACCGAAATTGTTCGAAGTGGGCAACGACTGGTAGTACGTCTTGTCCAGCACGTTGTTGAGGTTGTACTGCACACTGAACTGTTGGTTGATCTGATAATGGGCATGCAAGTTGAGCAAGGCGTAGCCACCCTGTTCAATCGTGTACCCGGTCACATCGGCGGCGGTGCGGCTCTGGGCATACACATCGCCGCCCACACGCCATTGGTCGAGGACACCGGGCAAGCGGTAGTCAGTCGACACCTTGAGCAGGCGCCGTGGGATCTTGCGGTAGTAGTCCGAGCCCTTGCTGCTGCCGGCCACATACTCGGGGTCACTGTAGGTGTAGCCCGCGCTGACGTTCCAGTTCTCCAATGGCTCGCCTGAAATCTCCAGCTCGAAGCCGCGGTTACGCACTTTTGCGCCAGCTTCATAGCACTTGCTCGTACCGGTCACGCCGCAGGTGGGCGACACCGACAGTGCCTCGGGCATGTTTTCCAGGTTGGTCTGGAAAATCGCCAGGGAGGTGTTCAGGCGGCCTTCGAAGTACTCACCCTTGATGCCGGTTTCGTAGTTCTCGCCTTCGATCGGATCAAGCAGGGTATTGCCGACACCATAGTAACTCTGTGTCTTGTAGATCTCGGTGTAGCTGGCATACCAGGTGTGGTGCTTGTCCAGGTCCAGTACCAACCCGGCGTATGGCACCAGCCGGCCATTCTCGCGGTATTGATCGTTGGTATAGGGGCTGCCCACCTTGTAGTCCGACCAACTCACCCGCGTGCCGAGGATCAGACTAAGGTCATCAGTGAGGCTGAAGCGCGAGGCGCCGTACAGGCCACGCTCCTTGCGCGTGTAGTTGTAGTCCGCGCCGATGGCATTGAGGATGGGGCTGGGCAGCGCACTGTAGTCGAAGTCGGTGATGTTGATCGTCGGGTTGTTGGTGGCACTCTTGATCACCGCGTCGAACTGGTCCTGGCGCGTGTTGGCCCCAAGCATCAGCTGATGTTTGCGCCCGAACAGCTCGAAGGGGCCGGTCGCGTAGAGATCCAGCGCAAACTGGGTGTCTTCGTAGTCGGCCTGGGAGACGGTCATCCGATAGTTGTCACCCGATACCCGGTTCGGATACGCGGAGAGAAAGTCGGCGTCCGACCAGATCGCGTTCATGGCCAGGGTCACCTTCCACTCGTTGTCGAAGGTGTGCGTGACATCGCTGAACAGCGTGTAGTTGTTGCGATCCAGATGGGCCCACTTGCCGTTGAGGTTGGTGGAACGCGAAAGCGGATAGAAAGAGCCGTTACTGCGGGTATTCAAGCCGCCCCAGTCATAGCCGTTCTGGTTGTCCTTCTGGATCGTGGCGCCGACCGTCAGCACGGTGGCGTCGTCAAGATCCGCTTCGCCGACCAGGTAGAGCAACTGGTTGTCCCGTCCGGAGCCGTCCTTGTAGCTGTTGGCGTTGTTGTAATAAGCCACTGCGCGGCCGCGAACATTGCCCGTGGGGGTCAAAGGCCCGGACACATCCACCTGGCTACGATAATTGTCCCAGGAGCCTGCCCCCAGCTCCGCGCCCAGGCGAAAGTCCTGGGTCGGTCGCTTGCGCACCAGGTTGATTGCCGCCGACGGGTTGCCCGTCCCCTGCAGCAAGCCGTTGGCCCCGCGTACGACTTCGACACGGTCGTAAATCGCCATGTTCGAAGTGGACATGACGTCCATGGAGTAGTTTTCCGAGATATTGGTCGGAATACCGTCGTATTGCAGATCGCTGATCTCGAAGCCGCGCGAGTAATAGGTAGAGCGGTCAGTGCCGATCTTGGTGAGGGTGATACCGGTCGCCGTGCGCGCGACATCGTCCAGGTTCTGGATGTTCTGGTCGTCCATCTTCTTGCGGGTGATCACCGTCACCGACTGCGGTGTTTCGCGCAGGCTCAGGGCGAGCCTGGTCGCCGTATTGGTTGAGCCCGTTGTGTAGGATCCGCTGCCCTCGGTAGTCGCGCCGAGCACCTTGCCGGAAATGGTGGTCGCCCCGAGCTCGAGTGCGTCTGTAACCGGCGATGCCTGCAGGAGTTGATAACCATCCTGGGTCGGGCTTGCCACCAGCCCCGAGCCCAGCAACGCCTGGGCAAAACCGCCTTCGATGGTGAAGCTGCCTCGAACGCCCGGGCTGGTCAAACCTTGCACCTGGCGGGACTCGAACGAGATGGGGGCGCCGCTGGCCTGGGCGTAACGACTGAGTACTTCACCCAATGGGCCGGCAGCGATGTCATATCGCTGCACGATCTGCTCGGCCAAGGCGCTGGCAGGCAGCACCAGCGGTGCCGCACAAAGGGCCAGGCGCACGGCCAGGCAGAGGCTGCGCGAGGTGGAACGCGGCAGCGCTCGAATCGGCGAGTTCATGTTTTCGATACTCCTGATGGTGTTGGCCATGGGAGGACGGGCGAAAATCGAAAACACGAAATGATTATTGAAATTATTTACTCACCACATCGGGTTTCAGGGTCACCCTGGTTATCCAGGGGGTGTACTGGCTGACCTCGATCGGCAAGGTGCGTTGCAGCAGCCGCAGTGCCTGGCGTGGATCGTCCAGCGGCAGCATGACCGTGACCCGCAGGCCTGCAAGGGCTGCATGGTCGGCCCACAGCACACCGGGGTAGTGGCGCGACAAGCGCGCGAGCACATCGCTCAGCGGCTGATCATCTGCCAGCAGCTGGTGCTTGCGCCACGCCTGCTCAAGGGGTCCTGCCTGCACCTGCTCTACCTTGCCAGGGCCTTCGGCGCTCAGGCGCACGCGCTGGTTGACGGTCAGGTGCAATGATTGCCCGGCACTGCTGATGGCAGTAGTCGACTCGAACATGACCACTTGCGTCGAGTCGTCCTGTCGCTCCACCGTGAAGCGCGTGCCAAGAGCCTGCACACGCCCATGCGCCGTGACCACCACGAACGGGCGAGGATCCTTGGCGACATCGACCAGGACTTCGCCGCGCAGCAATTCGATCCTGCGTTCACCTGCGTCGAAGTGCACGTCCACCGCCGAGCCTGCGTCCAGGTGGATCTGGCTGTCATCGTCAAGTTGGTGATCGAGCCAATCCCCTGCCGAAGTGCTCAGGTCCGCCAGCAGGTAACCCTGTTGCCAATAGGCCGTGGCAGCCCAGGCCATTGGCACCAGGGCGATCGCCAAGGCCAATGCCTGCACCTTGTGGGTCAGGGCATTGCGCGGTGCGTGGCGCAGGGCCTTGACGGCCGCGTGGCGGGGAAGCTGTTGCAGCGAACCCAGACGCCCCTGCAAGCGGGCGACCGCCGCGACATGCTCGGGCGACTCGGCCAGCCAAGCCTGGAATGCTGCCTGCAAGTGCGCATCGGCCTGGTTGTCGAGCAGCACCAGCCATTGCGCCGCTGCGCGCAGGACGGGATCGGCCGTCGTCTCTGCCATCAGCTCATCCCCATGGCGGCATCGCACGTCAGCATGGCTTCGACCAGGTCGGCCTGCACGGTCCTCACCGAGATGCCGTGATGGCGTGCAATGTCATCCTGGGACCAGCCTTCAAGGTGACGCAGGATGAAGGTCTCCCGGACCCTCGCCTTCATGCGTGACAACGCCCGGTCGATACGTTCGAGCAGCTCGATGGCCTGCAGGATCTGTTCGGGAGAAAACGCCTGATCCATGTGCTCGATACTGCGCTCGAGCTCCTCTCTGTAGGCCTGTTCCAGCCGCAAGCGGCGACCGTTGTCGATTAGGATACGACGCGCGATGGTGGCCAGGAACGCTCGAGGTTCACGAGGCGGATCGTAGTGCCCGGCCGTGAGTACACGGTAAAAGGTGTCCTGGGCAAAATCCGAGGCCTGGTGAGGACATTGCAGGCGACGGCGCAGCCACGTCACCAACCAGTGATGGTGCCCTGCATACAGTTCGCCAATTGGGTCGGATGAGGTGGATCGCGGTTTGTCCATGAAAACGGGCAATAAATGAGAATGAATCTAAATTAGCATTTTTGCTTCGCCCTCGCCATGGCCTTGTCGACGACAGCTGTGGGTCGATGACGGCCCCTGGTGACCGGCTGCTCTCGCCCCATAGCTGCCATTCACCAAGGGCAGGAACCGGCCAGAAGCGGTCGCTTGAAAAAGGTAAAAAGATAATTCTTTTCGTCCTCAACGCTTGCCTCTAAGGTGTGAGGCGTTGCGACACCGTGGTTCAACGCGCTGACGATGCCTTGGGTCTGCATGGCCGCATAGTCAAACACTCCTGCAACACCATGGAATGACTAGATGCACCCATCGCTAAAACAAGCGCTCGACATCATTAATATCGAGCGCAACGTAGCTGAATACACCCAGGCGTTTTACGCGGTGCATGACGTGGTAAGCGTATTTGGCGAGCTTGACCTAGCCAATCGCCTCTTCGCAGAAATACCCCGAACAGTGCCCGAAGAGCTGGTGGCCGAACTTTTCAATTTGTTGGCTTGGCAAACAAACGATAACGGTGCGGCAATGACGCGTGAGGTCGAGACGTGGCTCAGAGAACAGCAAGATCCGCGCAAGCTTACGATTGCCATGAGCCTGGATGTATATCCATTTCCAGATGCCCAGGAAATGCATCAGGTATTGTCCACGCTGGCTGTGGCTATCCCAGAAGTGGCGACTATGTGCCAAACGCTTATGACGTCACGAAAGGCTAGAACACAGAGTCAAGTATGACGGAAGGCACTGGGGCCGCTTTGGGTCGAAAACGGCCGCTCGTGAGCTCCCGCTTCCGACTCAAAGCGCACATCGATTCAAGGCTCTTTAGTCGGTACCGGCCTCATCGCCTGCAACGTCAACTCAGATCCAGACGTCATTCACCGCAGTTCGCTCCCCTCCTTCATGACCGGTATTCAGAACGCCTCGCGGCTCGATCATCATCAGTTTCGTTTCCGCCTGGGCCGCTGTTCTGTGCTCTACACCACGCGGCACGACATACAGCTCACCCGGCTGCACATACACGCTGCCCTCTGGCAGATCGATACGCAAGGTGCCTTCAAGCACCAGGAACGCTTCATCCGTCTCCGGGTGCGAGTGCCAGATGAATTCCCCTTCGATGCGCACGACCTTGAATTGGTAGTCGTTCATTTCCGCGACCACCCTTGGGCTCCACTGCTGCTCGATCAGTGCAGCCTTCTGAGCCAGGTTCACAGGTTGCGATGCGCGTTGAGGGTGTAAGTCGGTCATGACAGATCCTCTGTAGTTAGAGTGACCAGGCTACCGAAGAGAAAGCAGGCGTCTCTTGTACGATCCTGCAAGTCAGCGGGCAGGCCGCAAGCGTTCCAACCAGCGCAGGGGCGGCACGCCGTAGGTGCGAGTGAAATGTCGGGTCATGTGGCTCTGGTCGTGAAAGCCTGCAGCGAGGGCGGCATCGACCAGGGTGAAGCCTTCCAGGATCAGCCTGCGAAAACAGTCCAGGCGTCGTAGCGTGACAAAACGGTATGGGCTGGTGCCGTAAAGGGCCCGGAAGTCCCGTGACAAGCTCCATTGCTCACGCCCGCTGGCCTGCTCGAGCATTTCCAGTGTGATGCCGTGGTTAAGGTGCTCCATGATGAACGCCCTGGCGCGCTCGGCCGAGCGGTAGTCCAGGCGTTTGCGGCCGCGGGGCTTGCCGCCGACTGCACGCAGCGCCATGGCCAGGTCATAGATGGCGTCCTGCTCCTCCAGTGTTTCCAGCGGATGCTCCAGTGCCTGCACGAAGGCCTCGCTGGCGCGATAGAGGCGCGGGTCGCTGGACAGCCCGCCGGCAATGAACGGCAACGGTTCGCCGCCGAGCACGTTCTGGATCAGCGAAGGATCGATGTAGGCCATCCGGTAGCGAAAGCCGATATCCGTGCCGGCCATGCCGTCATGGAGTTCGTCCGGGTGCAGCACCAGGGTGTTGCCCGGCACGCCGTGGCACAGCGCCCCTTTGTAGTGAAAGCTCTGTACGCCGGCAAGGGTACGGCCTATCGAGTAGGTATCGTGCCGATGGGGGTCGTAGCCATGGCCGCCAATCCACGCCTCGATGCGCTCCACGCTACCAGGCGTGGCGCTGCGTATGACCCAATCAGCGGAGGACGGGTTTGCTTTTCGTTCCATGGATAAGCTTGTAGTGCGCAATGTTGGATGGGGATGGCCCATCCTATTTCAGGATTGCGCGGAGACCCAATCCATTTCCGCTGAATGTCCGCTATGGGTCGAAAGCGGTCATCCGGGAACGGCTGCTATCGACCCATGGCGGTCCTACGCTGAGAGCAGCAAACAGCCAGAGGTGAACCGCCGTAATAGACTCGTGCATCTATGAAAACAACCGAGCGCTTCTGGCCGATAGGCACTTATGTTGAAGGACCGCTATGGATTGGATAGCGACGGTCATGCTTCAACCGTCGCCGCACCGCTTCAGATCTCAGTCTGCTCCGCCATCCCCAAGGCGTCATCGACCTCAATGCCCGCAGGAAAACGCACACACCAGCTATCGAACCTGCACCCAATAATGGCACTATGACACCAATTAGGGAAAGCAGCATCCGGTACACGACGTAACCGAATGTCATGCGTACAGGAATAAGGGAATATGGCTTCGATTCAGGTGGATGGTGAGGACAAGACCGCAAAGATCAGCGACTGGGCGATTCGCTGGAGCGAAAAGTTCGAAGCACTGGAACTGACCTGTCATTTCCCCTCCAGTAAAAAATACACCCGCCCGCTCAGTAACTGCCGCGTGTCACCTTCCCGCGAGTTGAGCAATGTACTGCTGAGCAAACCTGGCAGCACCATCGTCAAACCCATCGACAAAGCAGTGATCTACGGCGAGCGATATGCCGTGGTGCACTATCCGGGCGGCACCAGGCCCTATGTCCACAAGATGGACGGCATCGTCTTCAGCGCCCCTACCTCGATCAAGGACACGCCGGTCTTCGATTACTTTACTACGGTTGCGAGTGCCCGACACGCTCAAGCGCAGTCGAAGGCTGATTGTGACATAGCCAGCAATGTCGTGACTCAGCTTGGAAAACTGCCCGCCATCGCCAGTACTGCCTTGCAAGCCTATTGCACCGGGCGCAACGGCACGCTCGCCCCAGGTCAGGGGCTCATTTATCCGTTCGGGCTGAACGAAAGCCAGTACCAGGCCGTCGAGCGGGCATTCAGCGCGCAAATCAGCGTGATCGAAGGCCCACCGGGAACCGGCAAGACCCAGACCATCCTCAACATCCTCGCCAATATCCTGTTGCGCGGGCAGACGGTGGCGGTACTGTCCAACAACAATGCGGCCGTGGCAAACGTCTACGAAAAGCTGGAAAAATGCGGCCTGGGCTACCTGGTCGCCAAGCTTGGCAACAAGGAAAACCGCGAAGCCTTCTTCGACGACCTGCCTGTATGGCCCTCCAGCCCACCCGGGCCGGCACCGTCCCTGGAAGAGATCCAGGGCTTGCTGACCCGCCTGAAGCAGCACCTGCAAGACCACAACCGGGCAGCACAATTGCAGATCGAACTGGACGAGCTGGTCATCGAGCGGCGCTACCTGCAGCAGTGGCAGGCAGAAAACGGTGTGCCGGCCACAGGCTCGTTGGACAAGTACCGGCTGACCCCACGCAAGACTGCCGACCTCATGGCCTACCTGGCGCACCTGGGCGAGCACCGCGTGAAGCTCAAGGACCGCATCGAGCTGCTGTTCCAATTCAGAGTCTTTCGCACCAAGCCGTTCGCCGAGGGCGAGGCGCGCATGGCCGCGTTCCATGCCCTGCAGATGCATTACTACGACAAGTCGCTGCAGGATAAGGAAACCGAGCTGCGGGCGTGCCGTGAATCCTTGGCGCGCGCAAACTTCACGGCCTTGCTCAAAGAGCTGACAACCGCATCGATGCAGCATCTGAAGCAGCATCTGCAAGGTCAGGTTCCGCCGCGAGACAGCTTCGATGTCAAGACCTACCGCAGGGACTTTGATGCCTTCGTGCAGCGTTTCCCTATCCTGGGCAGCGGCACGCACTCGATCGTCAACTCGATCGCGCCGGGGGCGATCCTCGACTACGTGATCATCGACGAAGCTTCCTTGCAGGACATCGTGCCGGGCATCCTGCCGCTGGGCTGCGCCAAGAACCTGATCGTCGTCGGCGACAACCGCCAGTTGCCGCACATCCCCGTGAAACTGGGGCTGCGGGCGCCGGCCGAGGCCTACGATTGCGAGCACTACAGCCTGCTGGATTCGTGCATTGCCGTGTTCCAGGAGGCACTGCCAAGGACGTTGCTGAAGGAGCATTACCGCTGCCACCCCAGGATCATCCAGTTCTGCAACCAGCAGTTCTATGACAACGCACTGGTGCCGATGACCGTGGACAACGGCGAGGAGCCCCTGCGCTTGGTGGTGACCGCCAAGGGCAACCACGCACGCAAGAACACCAACCTTCGGGAGCTGGATTCCTTGCTCAAGGTACTCGAAGACGAGGGACAATCTGTTGCAGTGGACGGTGAAGGCCGCGGTTACATCGCCCCGTTCCGGGCACAGGTCAACCTCTGCGACAAGCACCTGCCGGCGGACTTCGTCAAAGACACGGTGCACAAGTTCCAAGGGCGCGAGTGCGACGAGATCGTCTTTTCCACCGTGCTGGACAAGAAGCGCTACAACCAGACGCAAGGACGCCTGGATTTCGTCGACGACCCGCGCATGATCAACGTGGCAGTGTCGCGGGCCAAGCATCGTTTCACCCTGGTGACCGGTGACGAGGTGTTCACCGAAAACAATGGCCACATCGCCGCGCTGATCCGCTACATCAGCTATTACGCACAGGACGAGCAGATCGTGCGTGCGCCAGTGGTGTCGGCATTCGACTTGTTGTACCGCGAGTACGACCAGTCCCTGGCACGCCTGAACGCCCGTCTGCGGTCAGAGGATTCACGCTACAAGTCCGAGCAGATCGTGGCGCAGTTGCTGCGCGAAGCGCTCTCGGCCCCGGCGTGCCATGCGTTGACGTTCCACACGCATATCCAGCTGGATATGCTCGCATCGCCGAGCAAGCCCGAGTGGACGCAAACCCAGCGGGCGTTCATGAGCCGCGCCAGTTGCGACTTCGTCATCTATTTCAAAGTGGGCAAGACCCCGGTTGGGGTGATCGAGGTCGATGGCGGGTATCACGATCACCCCGTGCAGGCCGCTCGGGACGCCAGGAAGAATGAGATTCTGGCTGCCAGTGGCCTTCCCATTCTGCGGCTGCGGACGGTGGAGAGTGGTATTGAGCGCAGAATTGCCGAGTTTCTGGCGCAGTGGGCCAGGCCTGCTCTGGACGCATAGGTAACACTGGACAGTTGCACTGGCAAAGCGGTGCTATCCGGCACGTTGCCTGCTTCGCGGGTAAACCTGCTCCCACAAAGATCATAGCGGCCCTCCCCGGCTGCTTTGGCCCATTGCAGCCGTTCGGCGTGTCGCTACGGCCACCCATAAGTGAGAATTGATGTTTACGTGCCCATGCTGCGGATATGCAGTCTTCGAGGAACCCCCAGGGTCATACGACATCTGCCCAATTTGTTTCTGGGAGGATGACGTGTTCCAGCTCTACTACCCTCACCAGGAGGGTGGCCCGAATAGATGTAGTTTGATTGAGGCGCAGGTGAACTTCGTCCAATTCGGTGCCTGCGAACGAAGCATGTCAAAGAATGTGCGAGAGCCTAACAATAGCGATGTACGTGATCACGAGTGGTTCCCGCTCTGGGCTCGCCGAGTTGCCATTCCAGACCCTGACTCCGACAACCAACCCTCTCAGCACATGCAGTCGAATTGCAACCTCTACTACTGGCTGCGGACCTAGGCTGCTTTGAAATCCGAAGGCGCATATTATTTTTGATTCTCAGCGAGGGAGCGCAATTGATCGACAGTACGCAACAGCACGCCGTTTCAGAGTCATCGCCTATTCTTACTCGGCGCCATCTACTCCAGGCTGGGATGACCGGGATTGCCGTCAGTGTGCTTTCACCGTGGTCGTCATGGGCGGCACCATCGGGCGTCTTGGTGAACGATGTGACGATGCTCAATCCGATTTGGGTCAATCGTCTGCTCGCACCTCGTACCACGGGCGAATTACAGCGGGCGCTCGCTATGTCGTCAGGCCCAGTCAGCATCGGTGGTGGCCGCTATAGCATGGGGGGGCAGATTGCTACCGAAAACAGCCTGCACCTCGACATGCGTCAGTTTAATCAGGTAATCCGATACTCGCCTGAGAGCAGGGTCATACGCGTGCAAACAGGGATGCGTTGGCGTGACCTGCAGTCGGTCATAGACCCGGACGACCTCTCGATAAAAATCATGCAGAGTTATGCCAACTTCACCGTCGGCGGATCGCTGTCAGTCAATGCTCATGGACGCTATGTCGGCGCAGGTCCAGTCATCAACTCGGTGCGTTCTCTGCAACTGGTGCTTGCAGACGGTTCGGTAGCAGAAGCGTCCCGCACCACAAATTCCGACCTGTTCTACGCGGCTATCGGTGGCTACGGTGCGATCGGGGTGATCACTGAGGTCGAACTGGACCTTGCGTCCAACATCACAATTGAACGTCAGATACGCCGCATGCCAGTTGCTGATTACCCGCGTTTTTTCAATGAGCACGTCCGCGAGAACGAACAGGCTATCCTGCATAATGCCGATTTGGCCCCCCCTTATTTCGACATGGCTACTTCCATCACTTGGCGTGCCTCGGACAAAGCGTTGACCGTCGCGGAAAGGCTGGTGGCCCCGGGGCAGTCGTACAAGATCAACCAGACCGTCATGTGGAGTGTGACCAAGCTTCCCGGTGGCCCAATGATTCGCAAGGATGTGATCGATCCACTGCGCTATCTCAATCAACCGGTCGTACGGCGCAACTACGAGGCCAGTGCGGATGTCGCTTCGCTTGGCCCCATTGCAACCCGAAACAGTACCTATGCGTTGCAAGAATATTTTGTGCCAGTGACACAGCTCAATGCGTTCGTAACGCAAATGGCCGCCATTCTTCAGGCGCACAGCGTTGACGCCGTTAATATCTCCATCCGACACGCTCCGGCCGACCCCGACTCGCTTCTGTCCTGGGCACGCGAAGAAGTGTTTTCATTCGTGCTCTATTATTGGCAGCGCGTTGGGGTGGATGATCGCGAGGCAGTTGGCGTGTGGACACGCGAACTCATCAACGCTGCGCTGTTGCTTGGCGGTACCTACTATCTTCCCTACCAACTGCATGCCACGCAGGAACATTTCTCAAGTGCCTACCCAAACGCACGCCGTCTGTTAGCACTCAAAGCGCAAGTCGATCCAGGAGGGCGATTCCGGAACAAGCTCTGGGACAAGTACCACACGGGGTAGTGTAAAGCTCGTGGCAAGGGTGTCTGAGCCCAAGCGGGTGTTGATCCGAATCCGTTGTTTCGGCAATTGCCACTTCATTCGCAGGCATATCCGAGCGGTCGCATTTGGCCGATTACTGCGCTTCATGATTGTCCGCTTTGGGTCGGAAGCAGCCGCTCACGTGTATCCGTTAACAATTCAAAATGGGTATTGAATCGGGCAGCAAGTGATATCCATTGAAAGCGGAACAAGAACCAGGCAGCCTCAGCGCACAGCCTCAAGCACCTTGCGTATCTCCTGAGCGACCAGCGCCTCGATACGCCCCTCATCCAAGGCCCTCGAAAACACTGCGCAACACGCGATGGCCTCCCCAACCGCACATCGATAGACCGCCACCACACTGCCGGGGCCACACCCGGTATGCCCGGCCAGCGTCAGGCCGCCCTCGATCGTCCCTCGCATCAGACCCAGGGCATAGCCTGGTGCGATCCACGGCCGGCCGGCCATTGGCCCACCCAACACCTTTGTTGCCTGCATTTCCTGGAGCAGGTTGCCCGGAAGCAGTGTCCCGGCAAGCAGGCGCTCCAGGAAAAGGGCAGCCTGGGAAACAGGGCCGATCAGCAACCCGTGGTAGACCCAGCCAGGGTCGTAGTTCAACGAATGACCGAGGTAGTCACCGTGCAGGTCTGAGCGTTTCGTTGCCAAGCGAACCGACAAGATGCCAAGTGGAGCCAGAACTTGCTGCCTGAGCGCCTCTTCAAGCGGCAGGCCTGTGGCACGTTCGATGAGCCTGGCTACCAGCATGTAGCCCACATTCGAGTAGCGCCAACCCGCTCCTGGGGCGTAGCGAAGTCGAGCGCCATCCAGGCGCTGCATCATCTCGTCCGCGGACCACGCGGATTCATGATTGGCAACCGCCGCGTGGTACGCGGGAAGCTCGCCATAATCCGCAAGACCCGCTTCGTGACGCAGCAGCTGACGCAGGGTGTAATTGGTTTCAGGCAGCGCGGCATCCAGGGCGAGTCGTCCGTCGCGCACCAGAGTCAGGGCGGTCGCGGCCAACACCGTCTTGGTGAAACTCCACCATGGCACACAGGGTTCGGCCTGGAGCGATGGCGTAATGAATCGACCGTTGGAAAGCGTGGAAATCAGCATCGAGTACTCAAGCAGTGATGACAGGCCAGTAAACAAGCGCAGAGGCAACAACATACCCCACTCCGGCGATGCAAGCCGTCAGTCGGCCTCGGGACAATAACGGGATGGCGTATACCAGGGCACCGCAGAATCGATGTAGACGTGCTTTTGCTTGCGTGGCTGGAACGGTGTATCAAGTGTACCCAGCGCGATAGAGATCCAGTCGGCGAACTCACCTTCGGGTCGTGACCAGAACAACGTCGAGCCACACGCCCCGCAGAACTCGCGTAACACTGTCTGCGAAGAGGCGTAGGCCTTGATGCTGTCGGCCCCGCGAAGTATGCGAAGCGCGCTGCGCGGCACGCTACCGTATGACGCGAATGCAGCCCCGTGGCCTTTGCGGCACTGGCTGCAGTGACAATGGCTCACGGCCTTGGGTGGCGTGAGCAACTCGTAGCTGACCGCTGCGCACAGGCAGCTTCCTTGATGTGCCGCTGTCATATGTCCTTCTGTGCTGGTGAAAAATTGTGATGCCTGTCAGTCAGCGTACTGGGGCTGCTTTGCAGCCCTTTCGCGACACAAGGCCGCTCCTACATGGGGTACGCGATCCCTGTAGGAGCGGCCTCGTGCCGCGAAAGGGTCGCAAAGCGACCCCGGCAATCTTGAATCCCCAAAATCGCAAAACACTTGAAAGGGATGGCCGCAACGCTCTACCCAAGCCACCCATCGATCCCACTGATGATTACTATCAAGCCGCCCGCCTGTCGAGCTGCAAAATCCACCCCCTATAATCGCCTCCCCGTTTTCCCCTCGCTGCAGCGCCTGTCCCAGGCGACAGTCCCCTATGGAAGCCCGCACCATGCCAAGCCCCAACCCGTCCCCCCACAGCCCACCCGAACACAGCCAGCAGAGCGTCCGTCAGCAGTGGCTGGCGATTCTCTCGGTCGCCGTGGGCGCTTTCGCCCTGGTGACCAGCGAGTTCCTGCCGGTGGGCGTGCTCAACGATGTCGCCGCTGATCTTGGCATCAGCGCCGGCCAGGCCGGCCTGATGGTGACCCTGCCCGGCATCATGGCGGCCCTGGCCGCGCCCTTGCTGTCGGTGGGCATCGGTGCCCTGGACCGACGCTACCTGCTGATCGCCCTGACGCTGATCATGATCGTCGCCAACGCCGTGGTGGCCTACGCCACCGACTTCGGCCTGCTGCTGTTCGGCCGGGTGCTGCTGGGCATCAGCATCGGTGGTTTCTGGGCGACCGCGATCGCCCTGAGCGGCCGCCTGGCGCCCAAGGGCGTGGGCGTGGCCCAGGCCACCTCGATCATCATGGTCGGCGTGACCCTGGCCACCGTGCTCGGCGTGCCCGTGGGCACTTGGCTCAGTGGGCTCATGGGCTGGCGCATGACCTTCCTGGTCACCGCGCTGGTCGGCGTGCCGGTGCTGCTGGCGCAGGTCCTGCTGCTGCCGCGGCTCAACCCGGAGAAGGCCATCCGCATCAGCGACCTGCCGGCGCTGTTCATCAACCCGCAGGCGCGGGTCGGCCTGATCGCGGTGTTGCTGATCGGCCTGGCGCACTTTGCCGCGTATACCTACGTCGCGCCGTTCTTCAAGCACAACGCCGGCTTCGACGGGCCGATGATCGGCTCGCTGTTGCTGCTCTACGGCGTGGCCGGGGTGCTGGGCAATGTCTTCGCCGGTTTTGCCGCCAACCAGAGCGTGCGCTACACCCTGATGCTGGTCGCCTTGATGATCGGCGTCGGCACCGCGCTGTTCCCCTACTTCGCCACCAACCTCACCGGCGCGGCGATGCTGATCGCGCTGTGGGGCTTCGCCTTCGGCGCCTTCCCGGCCTGCGCCAGCATCTGGATGTTCGTCGTGGCGCCCAAGGATGTGGAGCGCGGCATGCCGCTGTTCGTCGCCATGTTCCAGGTGATCATCGCCCTGGGCTCGTTCTTCGGTGGGCGGATCGTCGACCAGATGGGCAGCGCGGTGCTGTTCAGCCTGGCCACGGCGCTGGTGGGCTGCGGCTTTGTCACGGTGCTGGTGCTGGGGCGCAGCGTCAGCAATCGCCTGGCGGCCCAACCGTCCTGAGAGATCGCTGTGGGAGCGGGCTTGCCTCGCGATGCCGTGTATGGCACCGGCTACGCCGGTGATCGCGGGGCTAGCCCGCTCCCACGCTGACGTTGTCTAGCCTGAAAGGCGCCTGTTGTTTCATAGAGCGGTGGCGGGCCGATTTTACCCGCCACGCTTTATCAACTCTTTACGCCGACGAGCCGCAAACCGACAGCAACTTGATACGCAACTCAATACCCTTTGCCAGGTCTTTGGCGTATCGAGAGTGCAACATGACGCTGTACGCGAATCCCCTGCCTGGGCGGGCCGGCATTCAGGATGAACGCATGCCCCCTTCCGGGGTGGGAATGAACACCCCCGCCGAACCACTGGCGCAGCAGCTCAGGCAACAGGGTATCTGCGAGGTCGAATGCGTGGTGAGCGACTTTTCCGGCATCGTCCGCGGCAAGGTCGCCTCCCTCGACCGCTTCCTCGACGAGGGCGGCATGCGCCTGCCGGAGAGTGTGCTGCTGCAGACGGTGACCGGCGACTTCGTCGACGACGAGGTCTTCTACGCGCTGCTGGACGAAGCCGGCATCGACATGCACTGCCGCCCCGCCGCCCATGCCATCTACCGCCTGCCGTGGCTGGCGGAGCCGACCGCCATGGTCATCCACGACAGCTTCGACCGGCACGGCCAGCCCATCGAGCTATCGCCGCGCAATGTGCTTAAGCGCGTGCTGGCCCTGTACAGCGACAGTGGCTGGCAACCGGTGGTGGCGCCGGAGCTGGAGTTCTACCTGACCAAGCGCAGCCATGACCCGGACCTGCCGCTGGAAGCGCCCGAAGGCCGCTCGGGCCGGGCGGAGACGGGTCGGCAGGGTTTCTCCATCGAAGCCACCCACGAATTCGCCCGGCTGTTCGAGGACGTCTACCACTGGTGCGCCGTCCAGGGCCTGGACCTGGACACGCTGGTCCACGAAAGCGGCCCTGCGCAGATGGAAGTCAATTTCCACCATGGCGACCCGCTGCGCCTGGCCGACCAGTTGATCGTTTTCAAGCGCACCTTGCGCGAAGCGGCGCTGCAGCACGGTATCAGCGCGACCTTCATGGCCAAGCCGATCGCCCATGAACCTGGCAGCTCGATGCACATCCACCAGAGCGTGCTGGACAGGGCCACCGGCGCCAACCTTTTCGCCAGCGCCCACGGCACACCGAGCGATCGGCTGCTGCACTACATCGGCGGCCTGCAGAAGTACCTGCCCCAGGCACTGGCGCTGCTCGCCCCGAACGTGAATTCCTACCGCCGCTTCCTGCCCGACGCCTGTGCCCCGGTCAATGTCGAATGGGGCGAAGAAAACCGCACCGTGGGCCTGCGCGTGCCCACCGCGACAGCGGCCGCCCTGCGCGTGGAGAACCGCCTGCCCGGCGCCGATGCCAATCCCTACCTGGCCATGGCCGCCAGTCTGCTGTGCGGCTATCTCGGCCTGCTCGAACAGGCGGCGCCCAGCGCGCCCGTGCAGGGACGCGCCTACGACCATGGCGGCTTGCGCCTGCCGGCCACGCTGGACGAGGCGCTGGCGCGGCTGGAGGGTTGCGAGCTGCTTGGGGAGTACCTGGGCGACCGGTTCGTGCGCGGGTATGTGGCGGTCAAGCGCACCGAGCTGCAAAACTACCGGCAGGTGATCAGCGCCTGGGAGCGTGAGCACCTGCTGCTGAGGGTCTGAGGCTTTGAATACCTACAACTGCGCCAGCCAGTAGGCCACGTCCACCTCATCGATCTGCTCGGGGCGCAGGAACTGCTCGGCATACTGGCGATACACGCCGGTGTTGAGGAACAGCCGCAGCAACTGCCCGTCGATATGGTTGTCACGGGCCATCGACACCAGGATCTTCACCGACTCGGACAGGGTCTTCGGCGCCTTGTACGGCCGGTCCGCCGCGGTCAGCGCCTCGAAGATGTCGGCGATCGCCATCACCCGCTCGGGGATGCCCAGCGCATCCTTGCCAAGCCGGCGCGGATAGCCGCTGCCGTCCATCTTCTCGTGATGGTTGCCGGCAATCGCCGGCACGCGCCGCAGCTGACGCGGGAACGGCAGCGCGCTGAGCATGATGATGGTCTGCACGATGTGCTCGTTGATCTTGAAGCGCTCCTCGTCGTTGAGGGTGCCACGGCGGATCGACAGGTTGTACAGCTCGCCGTGGTTGCTGGCATGGGCCGGCAGGCGCATGTCGAAACCCCAGTGGTTGCGCGGGTCGTCCTTGGCCACCGGTGGCTTGCGCGGCCCCCAGGGCACCTGGTGCTCGTCGCGGTCGGCAAGCAGCGGCTCCTCCACCGGCAAGGGCGCGACTGGCGTGTCGGCGAAGCGCGCGGCCTCGTCGCGGGAGATGCCCAGGCGGTTGTCGAAGTGCCGCAGCCAGCGGCGCTGGCCGATAAGGCGCAGGCGCTCGATGTCGGCCTCCTGCATGAACTCGCCGCCGATATTGGCGTGGGCGACGAAGGCAAATTCGTCCTGCAACTCGGCCCGGCACTGCTCCAGCGCCTGGCGCAGCAGCAACTCGTCATCGCCGTTGGCCACGCCTTGCCAGTAGGCGATCTCGGCGTCGCGCCAGAGCACCTCGAAGCGCATGCGCACCTCATGCACACGGTTGTACAGGGTCTCGAGCTTGGTCGCCTTGTCCACCACGTATTCGGGGCTGGTAATCTTGCCGCAGTCGTGCAGCCAGGCGGCCACGCGAAACTCGTAGCGCTCGTCCTCGTTCATGCTGAAGCCGGCATAGGGGCCGCTTTCGGCCTGCACGGCCTGGTCCAGGAGCATCTGCGCCAGCTGCGGCACTCGCTCGCAATGGCCGCCGGTATAGGGGCTCTTGGCGTCGATGGCGTCGGCCAGCAGCTTGATCATGGCATCCAGCAGGCGCTGCTGGGCCTCGACCAGTTGGCGGGTCTCGATGGCCACGGCGGCGGCGCCGGACAGTTCCTCGACGAAGCGCCGGAACGCCTGCCCGGCGTGTTCGTCCTCCAGTTGCAGGACCAGAATGCCGAGGAGCGACTGGCCGCGGTCGTTGAGCACCACCGCCAGGCTGCGTCCCTGCAACGACAAGGCCTGGGTCACGGCCTTGGCGAGGTCTTGATGGTCGTGCTCATGTACCGCCAGTTCAGCCGGATAGTCCTGGGCCCGGCAGGCCGCAGCCAGGCGCAGGCGTGCGTTGTCGGCATCGTACAGGTACACCGCGCCGGCACTGGCGCTGGCAGCCGCCACCAGGTGGTTGAGCACGCCGTCGAGCATACGCTCGAGCTGGGTCTCGCGGCTGAGCGTGAGGGTGATCGCCTGGAAGTTGCGGATGGTGCCGGACATGCGGCTGAGCACCCGGCTCAGTTCACGCACCTCCGACACCCGCGAGAGCACACCCACCTCACGGCTGAAATCAAAACCGGCCAGGCCCTGCACCTGCTCCGTAAGCCGGCGCAACGGGCGGCCGATGCGCCGGCCGAGCAAGCCACCGAGCAACAGCAACACCGCCGCCAGCGCGCCGGCCCAGAGCAGTTGCTCGAACAACACCTGGCGCGCGCCGGCCAGCAGCTCGTGGGCCGGCACGGCAATCAGCACCTGCAGGTCCTGCCCGGCCACGGTGGTCAGCGGCACGCGCATGCCATACCAGGTCTGCCCTTCAACCTGATACGGCTGTGGCCGGGTACCCTGGAGGGTATCAGCATGGATCCGTGCGAGGCTGGCAATGCCCAGTTCATCGATGCGCGACAGGCGCACGCCCTCGCCTTCGCGGACGATGACCCGCTGCAGGTCCGGATAGGCCACCACGCTGCCCTGGTCATCGACCACGGCGATCTCGGTGCCAGCCGTCATGCGCAGGTCGCGGCTCTCGCTGGCCAGGTCGGTGACCGAGACGTCCATGCCGATCACCGCCGCGCCATCGACGCTACGCTGGGCCATGGTCAGGCCGATCTCGCGGGTGGTGAAGAACACATAAGGGCGGGTAAGCACGGTGGTGGCTTGCGCAGAGGCTTCGACGAACCAGGGGCGCTGACGCGGATCGTAGCGGTAGTCCGGCTTGGGCTGGTGCAGCAGCAGGGTCATCGCCTGGTCGTAGAAACGCCATTCGCCATGCAACGCACCGTCTTCGCCCAGGCTGACGGTCTGTACCAGGAACATCGTGCCTGCCGGTGCCGCGAAGCGCTGCAGCAACTGTGGGTCGCGCAGGCGGCGGACCAGCAGGAACTCGCCATTGGGGTAGCCGAGGTAGGCGGCGCTGAGCATGCGGTTGGCGCGCAGGCTCTCGACCAGTTGCGGCAGGCGCTCCAGGTGCTGCGCCATTGTGCCCGCAGCGGTATCGAAGGCCAGCAGGCGGATGCTGCTCTGCACCGGATCGACCAGGCGTCGGGCGCGCTCGTCGATGGTCCGGCCGATCTGCTGGGCGGCATCGCCGGCGGCGGCCACCAGGGTCTGGCGCACCCCCAGGTAGCCCTGCCAGGCCAGGGCCGCGCCCAGCGCCAGCATGCCCAGCATGATCGCCAGCGCCACCAGCCATTGCAGGGAGATACTCCGGCCACGGTTGTTCATGAACGCCTGCCCCGTGCAGACGCCAGCCTTGCCGCATGCCCCATCAACGCGCAGCCCATCCCAGGTACTCCCCGTGTGGCGATTTCCACAGTGTAATCAGCCCGCGCGAACCTGCCGGCCTGTGACAGTGGCTGGTAGCGAGACAGTCGCATGCTGGCGCAACGACATCAATCATGCCCTGAATCATTGTGGGAGCAACTGTCTTGCTCAATTTTTAGAATCTGGCGCGATCCCCGTGGGAGCGGGCTTGCCCGCAAACACCGGCGCAGCCGGTGCCATACACCGCGCTGGATTCTTCACGGCGGTGCGGCGGTCCGATAAACCCGCTCCCACAGGGTCAAGCTAAATCAAGTTTGTTCCATGAGAGTGGCCCGTCCCGCAGTCGTCAGAATTGCGGCAAAAAACTCGTATACAAAAAAAAGAAATTCTGTTTACACTGCCTCACGCCTACGACAACGGTCATCGCCGTTGCGTATTGCGACAGGCTCAAGCCATGCGACATCCGCTATCGCCCAACCTCCCCGGGCCCCCTTCTCGAATGCCGTGCGTCCTGAACGCCGCATCCGCCCTGCTGCCATCGACCCACACGCCCGATACGCCCTCGCCAGGGCCGATCCTGCGCGTGCGCGGTTCTGCTCCAGCCTTCGACGCCGGGCTTCGCCACGGCGCCTGACGCTTCCCTACAATCAGAAAACACACCCCAAGCGGGAGGGACACCCATGCCCAAGACACTACTGGTCAAGAACGCCGAACTGCTGGTGACCATGGACGGCGAACGCCGCGAGATCAAACGCGGCGGCCTCTATATCGAAGACAATGTGATCAGGCAGGTCGGCCCCAGCGATACCCTGCCGCAACACGCCGACGTGATCCTCGACATGACCGGCAAGGTGGTCATCCCGGGCCTGGTCAACACCCACCACCACATGTACCAGAGCCTCACCCGCGTGGTGCCGGCGGCCCAGGACGGCGAACTGTTCAACTGGCTGACCAACCTCTACCCGATCTGGGCGCGGCTGACCCCGGAGATGATCTCGGTATCGACCCAGACGGCCATGGCCGAGCTGATCCTCTCGGGCTGCACCACCTCCAGCGACCACCTGTACATCTACCCCAACGGCTGCAAGCTCGACGACAGCATCCACGCCGCCGAGGAGATCGGCATGCGCTTCCACGCCGCGCGCGGCAGCATGAGCGTCGGCCGCAGCCAGGGCGGCCTGCCGCCGGACTCGGTGGTGGAGAAGGAAAGCGACATCCTCAAGGAGTCACAGCGCTTGATCGAGGACTACCACGATGCCAGCCACGGCTCGATGCTGCGCGTGGTGGTGGCGCCCTGCTCGCCGTTCTCGGTCAGCCGCGACCTGATGCGCGAGGCGGCGGTTCTGGCCCGCCAGTATGGCGTGTCGCTGCACACCCACCTGGCCGAGAACGTCAACGATATCGCCTACAGCCGCGAGAAGTTCGGCATGACCCCGGCCGAGTACGCCGAGGACCTGGGCTGGGTCGGCCACGACGTCTGGCACGCCCACTGCGTGCAGCTCGACCAGCACGGCATCGAGCTGTTCGCCCGCACCGGCACCGGGGTCGCCCACTGCCCGTGCTCGAACATGCGCCTGGCCTCAGGCATCGCGCCGATCCGCAAGATGCGCGACCACGGCGTGCCGGTGGGCCTGGGGGTCGATGGTTCGGCGTCCAACGACGGCGCCAGCATGATCGGCGAGGTGCGCCAGGCGCTGTTGCTGCAACGGGTCGGCTTCGGGCCGGATGCGATGACTGCCCGCGAGGCGCTGGAGATTGCCACCCTGGGCGGCGCCAAGGTGCTCAACCGCAACGATATCGGCGCCCTCGCCCCGGGCATGGTCGCCGACTTCGTCGCCTTCGACCTTGGCCATGTGGCCTATGCCGGCGCCCTGCACGACCCGCTGGCGGCGCTGGTGTTCTGCACCCCGACCCATGTCGACACCAGCGTGATCAACGGGCGTGTGGTGGTTCAGGGTGGGCGCATCACCACCGTCGACCTGCCGCGGGTACTGGAGCGGCACAACCAGCTGGCGCGTCAGTTGGTCATCGGCGAGTAGCACCCAGCCCATCGCGGGGCAGGCCCGCTCCCACGCCAAGCTTCGCGATCAGGGCGGGCCAGCTATGGGACAGCCACTTCCCTGAGCCGCCGCGCCAGTTCCAGGGCCACCCGCCCGCTGGCCGGCGTGGGTACCAGCTCGGTGAACGGGATATCGATCATGCGATTCTCGCGCACCGCCCGCAGGCTCGAGAGCACCGGGTCGCGGGTCAGCAGCTGACGCTTGCGGCTGGCCGGCGACCACAGGGCGTCGGCCAGCAGGATCACATCGGGGTCGCTGCTCAGCAGCGCCTCGCGGTTGACCGTCACCCGGTACTGGTCAATCCCGCCGAGCACATTGCGCGCCCCGGCGGCGGCCAGCAATGGCGTGACGAAACCCCGCCCACCTTCGCTGTCCAGCCCCCGGACCTCGCTGTCGAGGTAGAACACCGACAGCGGCTTGCCGACAGGCGCGATCGCCCTGGCCCGCGCCAGGTCCGCCTCCATCGCCTCGATCAACGCCTGCGCCCTCGCCTGCCTGCCGAGCATTTCGCCAAGGAGGGTCAGGTCACGCCGGACATGGGCGTAGTAGTCCAGGGAATGGCCGGCACAGGCCGACTCGAGCAGGTAGGTGGCGATCCCGTTGCCGGCCAGCCGGGTTCGCGAGCTGACCCCATCGCCGAAGGCCGTGGCGAATCCGCCGACCACCAGGTCCGGCCTTTGCGCGTACAGCACCTCGCTGGCCGGATACTCCCGGGCGATCACCGGCACGCCCTGGTAGCGGCTCTGCTTGTAGGCGGCGCCGTTGTCGTCCAGGTAGGCCACACCGACCATCGACGGCCCGACGCCAAGGGCGAGCAGGAGGTCGGCCGCGTGCTGGTTGAGGGCGACGATACGTGCAGGCGTCGCCGCAGGCCGTTGCCAGTCTTGCCCGCAGTTGCGAAAGCGCTCGGCCAGGGCCGGTGTGCCACAGCACAGGGCCAGCGACAGCAACCAGGCTTTACGCATCGCATGTCCCTCCCTTGATCAGCAATCTTTCGGCGATCCTTCCGCCCTCTAGATGCGTTTTTACCAATTCCTCCACCTCCCGACCATCACGTACCCGATACCAGCAGCCGTCCGGGTGCACCGTCAGTACTGGCCCCAGGTTGCAGGGGAACTGGCAACCGGTACGGGTCAGCAGCACGCCGCCTGGCGTCTCGATCAAGTCACGCTCCAGCAACTGGCGGCGCAGGCGTTTCCACAACGGCAAGGCACCGCGCCGCACGCAGCGTGGGCCGGTGCACAGGAACACCTGGCGGGCATGCTCGGGTATCCGCGACCAGTCCGGATCGCTGGCCACCGCGTTGACCTGGTCGCATGGCAGGTGACGGGCATGCTCGCCGACGCTGGCACACGCCGCCCGAGCATCCAGCCCGCGCCGGCCCAGGGCCTGGGCCGTGATCCAGATACCGGCGCGACCTTGCGCCAGGCGCCCCAGCTCATCGCGCAGCCAGTCGAGGTAGGCGCTGTCCGAGGTGGGTTCCAGGTCCACTACCAGCAAGCGCTCAATGCCCAGGTCAAGGGCCTCGCGGATAACCACCCACAGCCCGTCGAAGCCCTCCAGGGTATCGACGATATCCCGGTCCGCCTCGCGGCCACGCAGGTCGCGAACCTCGGCGCCGAACGCCTCGGCCACCGAGCCACTCGCCAGACCGGGGCCCACGAACAGCACACGCTGATAGTCCATGCTCACGCCCCTCAGAAGGTGTAGGTGTACCGCAGTTCGCTGGTGAACGGCCGCCCGAGGTTGTCGACATTGCTCGCCCGGCTGGTGACATAGTCGCGGTCGAACAGGTTCTCCACCAGCAGGCTCAGCCGGTGCTGGCGGGCGCCATCCAGGTAGCGATAGGCATCGGCATCGACCACCGAGTAATGGCCATAGTCGACGCCCTTGGAGCTGACCACGTCGCGAATGTAGCGAATGGCCCCTCCGGCACCCCACCTGCGGTCTGCCGATTCGTAGCCGAGCCGCGAGCGGGCGAAGAAACTCGGCACGTCGTTGATCGTCGCCCCGGTGCGCGACTCGGTGAGGTTACGGGTCATGTCGGCCTGCAGGCTCCATTGGTCGTCGAGCTGGATACGTGCATCGGCCTCGAAACCACGCATCTGCACCTGCCCCTGGCCATTCACCCACTGGCTGCCGTCCAGGGTGATCAGGTCGGTGATCTTGCGCCGGAACACGGTGACGCTGGCGCTGAACTCACGCGCCAGCAGCAGGCCGTGGTAGTCCAGGCCAAGCTCGGCATTGCGGCTCTTCTCGGGCTTGAGGTCGCGGTTGCCGATCTCGTCGCCGGGTTCGTTGACGAACAGCTGCTCGGCGTTGGGCAGCTTGTAGGCGCTGCCATATTGGCCGCGCAGCTGCCAGTTGTCGTTCAGGTCGTACAGCGAGGTGAGCATGCCCACCGTGGCGCTGTCGCCGCCGCTCATGGCCTCGTGGCGCACGCCGAGGCTCGGGTGCCAGTTCGGCAGGGCCTCGATCCTCGGTCGCAGCTGGGCATACAGCGCATTGGCCTGGGCCTTGTTGTCGTCGATCACCAGCACGTCGTCCTGGCCCTTGAACCACTGGTTGTCGGAACCGAACACCAGCACATGGCCGCCGTCGAGCTCGGCCTTGCCCTCGGCCTGCACACCCCAGTCGGTGAAGCCCCAGTAGTCGTTGTGGTTGACCACGTTGCGGCTGCCGTCGGCGCGGTTGTTGATGCGGGTGTAGCGGGTGTCCCAGTCGTTGACATGGCCCTTGACGAAGTAGCTCAGGCGCTCGTTGAGGCGCTGCTCGAAGGTGGCGGTGGCGATCTGCTGCACGCGGTCGTTGGTGGTCTTGTAGTTGTTCACCGGCCGGGCAAAATCGAGGTTGGCGTCGGTGTATTGGTAGAACAGCTCCAGCCGCGCATCGTCACCGAAGGCCTGGATCGCCTTGCCACCGAAGGTGGTCACCTCGTAGCCGCGTTTCTTGTCGCTGACGTTGCCGCTGTAGTCGCGATTGCGAAACGGCTGGTAGCCGTCGGAGACATTGTGGCTGACATAGGCCAGCAGCCCCAGGTCGCCGAAACCATTACTGAAGATCCGCTCGACGCGGGCGTCCTTGCTGTTGCCGGCGAAGCTGTCCAGGCCCAGGTTGACCTCCCCCGAAGCCTCGCGGCGCTGCGGGCTGCGGGTGACGATATTGATCACCCCCGCCACCGCCTGGGTGCCGAACAACAGGCTCTGGCCGCCCTTGAGCACCTCGATGCGCTCCACCGCGTTGGCCGGCAGGGTGTCCAGGTATAGGCCACCGTACAGGCGGTTGTTCAGGCGCACGCCGTCGAGCAGGATCAAGGTGTCGTCGTTGCGCCCGCCCAGCAGCGAGTAGGTGCCGTAGTCGAACGGACCGTTCTTCGGCGCAACGTAGAAGCCGGGGATGAACATCTGCATCACCCGGGTGATGTCGGCAGCGGGGCCGGCGCGCTCGATCTGCTCGCGGCTGACGATCTCGACCTTGCTGCCGTACTGGGCCATGGCGGCGACCGTAGTCGACTCCACCGAGGGCGCGGCGACGATCTGCTGGTCGAGGATCAGAGGGGTGTTTTCGGCCAGTGCCAGGGGGCTGGCCAGGCAGCCCAGAAGCAGGGTCCGGGCCTTGGGGGAGAAACGTCGGGAGTGAATCACAGCAATCATGCTCTTCTCGAAAGTGACTTTCGCAGAAGCACGCAGGAGCAGGGATCGCGCACAGCCAATACCGGCCCATGCCCGCCCACCGCAGGAGTTTGCCTACCACATTCCAGGCCGGTCTCCGGGCTCGCAAGACAAGACACCTTCACCTTCCCATGGCGCACTGGCCACAGTGGTCTGTCGAAGGCATCACTTGCATACCGTTGCGGGGGCAGCACCGGACTGGCGCGAAGCGCGTACCGGTTTCCCGTTTCACCCCATGCGCGGCGGCATGGGACACCTGAAATCGGTCGGCATCTGAACACCTGGGGCCGAGAGGCGTCAAGCCAGCCAGGTGAATCGATTCGAATGTTTTTTATCGGCCGAGCACTCTAGGCAGATGTTTCAAACGCTGTAGAATCCGCACGCCGAACCTATTCTCATTCCCTTCGAGCTTTGCCGATGAAGCTGGCCCGCCACACACGATCGCAAGTCGCCTGGGTGCTGTATTTCAGCATCCTGTTCGGCTCGTTGCTGTGCGCCATGGGCCATGGCCAGATGGCGGGCTTGCGCCTGGCCGGCCTGGATGACGCCGCCTGGTGCGCGGCCGACAGCAGCGGCGTGTTCAAGGGCGACCAGGACATCAGCGACCCGGTGCTGCCCGCCGGCGGCGACTGCGTGATCGCCAGCCTGTTCAGCGCCACCCTGCTGGCCGTGTTCTTCGGCCTGCTGGCCTTGCTCGCCGGGGAGTCGAGCAAACCCTTACCCAGGCAACCCGCGCCACCCCTGCCCAAGCAGCGCTGGCCACTGGTCAATCCGCGCGCCTCTCCTGCTTCGCTTCTCGCGTTCTGACATCGCCACGCCCTGCGCTGCCTGATCGGCAGCGGGCGTGCGCTAACCGATTTCAGCCAGGAAGCCTTGCATGTTTCGCATGACCACTTTGGCGCTGCTCGTTGGCAGCGCAACCTGCGCCTGGGCGCAGGATGACACCCTGACCCTGCCCGCCAGCAACGTCACGGCCACCGCCGACCAACCCAAGGAGGCCACCGGCCTCGACCTTGACCGCCCTATCGAAAGTGGCTCGCGGCTGAACCTCAGCGCCCGCGAAAACCCCGCCTCGGTCAGCGTCGCCGACCGCAAGACCATGGAACGCATCGGCGCGCGCAACTTCCAGGACGCCGCCAACGCCCTGCCCGGGGTCAACGCTTCGGCACCGCCCGGCTGGGGCGGCTACGTGTCGTACCGCGGCTTCAACGGTGCCCAGGTCAGCCAGCTGTTCAATGGCATCAACCTGCAGTACGGCGCTGCCGGGCGACCGGTCGGGGCGTGGATCTACGACCGTGTCGAACTGCTCGGCGGCCCCTCGTCGTTCCTCAACGGCAGCGGCGCCGTCGGTGGCAGCCTGAACATGATCACCAAGCTGGCCAACCGCGACGAAGACATCTTCGAAGGCCGCGTCAGCTATGGCCGCTACGACACGATGGAGACCTCGGTCGGCTTCAACAAGGCGCTCAACAGCGGCGACGGCCCACGCCACTACGCCCGGCTCGACTACAGCCGCACCAGCACCAATGGCTATATCGACCGCCAGGAGAACGGGGCCGGCAACCTGGCCTTCTCGCTGCTCAGCGACATCAACGACCAGTTGTCGCACACCCTGGCCATCGAGTACCTGGAAGAAAAAGAGGACAGCCCGTACTGGGGCTCGCCGGTGCTGCAGCCGGCGGTCGGCACCCTGCATATCGACAAGCACAATCGCTTCAACAACTACAACGTCGAGGACGGCCGCTACGAGCAGCGCACGCGCTGGCTGCGCTCGATCACCGACTACCGCATCGATGACAGCAACCAGCTGCGCAACACCTTCTACCACTACAACGGCCAGCGCGATTACCGCAACCTCGAGGTGTACCGCTACAACGCCGGCAACACCGCCATCGACCGCTCCGGCGGCTACCGCCAGCGCCACGACCAGGAGGTCAACGGCAACCGCGTCGAGCTGACCCACCAGGGCCAGCTGTTCGGCCTGGCCAGCGACTGGGCGTTCGGCGTGGACTACAACCGCAACCAACAGACCAACTACCCGCTGTCCAAGGGTGCCTTCGACCGCATCGACCCGAACGGCTTCCAACCTGATCACTTCCTCGACATCCCCGGCATGGACGCGCCGCGGGCCAAAGGCCGCAGCACCAACACCGACACCACCGCTGGCTTCGTCGAAAACCGCACCCGCCTGACCGACCAGCTGTCGCTGATCACCGCGCTGCGCTACGACCATATCGACTTCGACGTGGTCGACCACGTGACCCGGGCCAAGCTGGACCGGCGCTGGGACGCCTTCACTGGCCGCCTGGGCCTGGTCTACGAGCTGACGCCCAATGTCAGCCTGTACACCCAGTACAGCACCTCGGCCGAGCCGCCGGGAGGCTCGCTCACCGGCGCCTCGATCAGCCAGGTCGGCGACTTCGACCTGAGCACCGGCCGCCAGGTGGAAGTGGGCAGCAAGTTCGACTTCCTCGATGGGCGCGGCTCGGCCACTGCAGCGGCCTATCGCATCGTGCGCAAGAACATCTCGGTGCCCTCCTCGACCGTGCCCAACACCACCGAGCAGGCGGGCCAGCAGACGTCCACCGGCATCGAGCTGGCGGCCTCGTTCAAGGTCACGCCCAAGCTGCTGGCGGCGGGCAACTTCAGCTGGGTCAACGCCGAGTACGACGAGTTCAACGAGACCATCGGCGGCGTGGTGTACTCGCGCAAGGGCAAGAACCCGGTGAACATCCCCGACCGGGTCGCCAACCTGTGGCTGACCTACGACCTGGCGCCGGGTTGGCAGGTCGGCGCCGACGCCCGCTATGTGTCGTCGGTGTACGCCAATACCGCCAACACCGCCTGGGTGCCGTCGTACACCGTCTACGGGCTGTCGATGACCCACGACCTGGACCAGCACGTGCAGCTCAGCGCGCGGCTGCGCAACCTCACCGACGAGGTCTACGCCCGCTTCATCCACCAGACCAACACCCAGTACTACCTGGGTGAGCCGCGCAGCCTGGAAGTCGCTGTGCAGTGGCGCTACTGATGGGCCTGAAACGCCAGCTGTACCTGTGGCACCGCTGGCTGGGTATCGTCGCCTGCCTGTTCATGGCGCTGTGGTTCGTCTCCGGGGTGGTCATGCTGTATGTCGGCTACCCCAAGTTGACCCCGGCCGAGCGCCTGGCCCACCTGCCGGCACTGCCGGCGGGTTGCTGCGCCGAGTTGCCGGCGCAGTGGGCGCAGCAGCCGTTGAAGGCACTGCGCCTGACCAGCCTGGGCGGGCGGGCGCACTACCTGCTGGAGCTGGCCGACGGGCGCCGCGTCACCCTCGATGCCGCCAGCGGCGCGCCCCTGGCTCAGGCCGACGCCGACTGGGCACTGGCCAATGCTCGGCAGTACGCCGGTGACGCGGCACTGGCCTACCAGGGCACGGTGGACGAGGACATGTGGACCCACTCCCGGGCCCTGGACGGCGACCGGCCCTTGCACCGGGTGCGGGTGGACGATGCCGCCGGCACCTGGCTGTACCTGTCCGGGCGCAGCGGTGAAGTGGTCCGCGACGCCACCGCACAGGAACGCACATGGAACTGGGTCGGTGCCTGGCTGCACTGGCTCTATCCCTTGCGCGGCGGGTTCGGCTTCGACAACGGCTGGCGCACGCTGGTGATCGGCCTGTCCGTGCTCGGCACGCTGATGGCGGTCCTGGGCATCGCGGTGGGCATCCTGCGCCTACGCTTGCGCAAGCGCTATCGCAGCGGCTCGTGCAGCCCTTACCCGAGCGGCTGGCTGCGCTGGCACCACATCGGCGGGCTGCTGTTCGGCGGCGTGCTGGTGTTGTGGGTGTTCAGTGGCCTGATGTCGATGCGCCCCTGGGGCCTGACCGACAGCCGTTCGCAGATCGCCCTGCAACCCGGCCCGCTACGCGCCGCCGACCTCAAGCTGCCGATCGCCACCGCGTTGGCGCGGTTGCGCGATGAGGCAGGCTTCAATGCCGTCGAGTTGCAGTGGCAGCGCCTGGCCGACGTCACCTACCTGGTGGCACGCAACGCCAACGGCGACAGCCGCATCCTTGAAGCCGGCGCGCCACCGGCCCGGGCGTTTGCCCGGCAACGTCTGCTGACGGCCGCGCAGGTCATGGCCCCGGGCATTGCGGTGCAAGACGACTGGCAGACCGCCTACGACTTCCACTACTTCGCCCGCGATCCGCAGAGCATGTACGGTTTCCAGTCCAGGCCGTTACCTGTGCTGCGCCTGCGCTTCGACGACCCATCCGGCACCTGGGCCTACATGGACCCGGCCAGCGGCATGCTGGTGGCCAGCCATGACCGGGCGCAACGCACCGGCCGCTGGTTGTTCAACCTGTTGCACAGCTGGGACTGGCAACCGCTGCTGGCGCGGCCGCTGTTGCGGGAAGGGCTGATCATCGTCCTGAGTAGCGGTGGACTGGTGATTGCCCTCAGTGGTGTGGTGCTGGGTTGGCGGCGTTTGCGCAGGACGCTCCGGTAGCCTCTGCGTCCAAGGTATGGCATCAGGTGCGTCACTTTCTGGTGGGCTCCTATGGGACGACATGTAACCCATTGGTTTAGCTTGACTCTGTGGGAGCGGGTTTACCCGCGAAGAATCCAGCGCGGTGAATGGCACCGGCTCCGCCGGTGTTCGCGGCGGTGCGGCGGTCCGATAAACCCGCTCCCACAGAAATAACAGGGCTGGACGATCTCTCATGGAGCCAAACGTAATTCTTCGATTCGACCAGGACAGCGTGCTACCCCCGCTTCTTCTTCACCCCGCCCTGCCTGGCCTTGAACCGCGGATTGGACTTGCAGATCACATAGATCCGGCCACGACGCTTGACCACCTGGCAATCACGATGACGGCGCTTGGCCTGCTTGAGTGAGGACAGTACTTGCATGGGAACCTCCAGTTACGTAATAACATTACAATAACGCGAATCATTCCCATCTGACAATCACGCCGTAAACCACAGCTCCCTATGGCGTCAGAGCAATGGTAAATGTTACGTTATTACATATTAATTGGAGATCCCCCGTGAACCCTCGCGCACCGCTTCTGGCCGGCCTCACTCTGGGCCTGTTCGGCCAACCCCTCTCGGCAGCCCAACCCCTGCTGCTGGAGGAAACCTCGATCACCGACGCCTACCTCGAAGAGCGTGCCGACGGCCCGGTGCAAGGCTATCGCGCCACCCGCTCGGCCACCGCCACGCGCACCGACAGCGATATCCGCGACACCCCGCAGAGCATCCAGGTGGTGCCCGCCCAGGTGATCAAGGACCTCAACACCACCCGCATCGACCGCGCCCTGGATTTCGCCGGCGGCGTGTCGCGGCAGAACAACTTCGGCGGCCTGACCTTCCTCAACTACAGCGTGCGCGGCTTCACCACCGGCGAGCTGTACAAGAACGGCTTTGCCATCAACCGCGGCAGCTACAGTTCCCCGGACACCTCCAGCATCGAGCGCATCGAAGTGCTCAAGGGCCCGGCCGCCAGCCTCTATGGCCGTGGCGACCCTGGCGGGCTGGTCAATATCGTCAGCAAGCGCCCCCAGGCCGAGACCTTCAGCACCCTCAGCCTGAGCGCGGGCAGCTGGGACCGCTACCGCACCGCCCTGGATGCCAACTCGCCCCTGGACAGCGAAGGCAACCTGCTGGGCCGGATCAACCTGGCGGTCGAGGACAACGGCAGTTTCCGCGATCACGTGAACAGTGAACGACGCATCGTCAGCCCGTCGCTGAGCTGGCAGCTGTCGCCGGACACCCGGGTGATGCTCGATGCCGAGTTCTCGCGCACCGAATCGGTGTTTGATCGGGGCATTCCGGCGGTCAACGGCCAGATGGGTTCGGTGCCGCGCTCGGCCTTCATGGGCGAACCCAACGACGGCAAGATCCGCAACGACAACCAGACCCTCGACCTGGCGCTGGAGCACTTTCTCAACGACGACTGGAAGCTGCGCCTGGCCAACCACTACACCCAGGGCACGCTCAAGGGCAACAGCTCCGAGCCCCAGGCCCTGGTCGGCAACACCCTCACCCGCTTCTACCGCGAGCGTGACTTCGAGTGGAACGACAACATCACCCAGGCCGAGCTGCACGGCCAGTTCCAGCTGCTCGGCTGGCAGCACCAGAGCCTGATCGGGCTTGAATACGAAAACTACCGCAACAGCCAGAAATACCCGCAAAGCGCGACCTCGGCAGGCTATGGCCTGGACATCTACAACCCGGTGTACGGCAAGCCCAAGCCGGCGCTCACACGGGCCAACGACTTCTTCGAACGTACCGAAAGCCATGCCCTCAACCTGCAGGACCAGATCGCCTTCACCGAGCGCCTGCGCGGCCTGCTCGGTGTGCGTCTGGAGCGCATTGAACAGACTGCGCAGAACCGCTCCACCGGGGTCAGCAACAGCCAGGCGAAGGATGTCGCCACGCCGCGCATAGGGCTGCTGTACCAACTGACCCCGCAAGTGGGCGTGTTCGCCAACGCCTCGACCTCGTTCAAGCCCAACACCATCGGCACCCAGGGCCAGGTCTACAAGCCTGAAAAAGGCCTGGGCTACGAGACCGGATTAAAGCTCGACCTGCTAGACAACCGTCTGGGCGCGACCATCGCGCTGTTCCATATCGACAAGGAAAACGTCATCACCACCGACGCACTCGGCGAAAGCGTGGCGGCGGGCGAAGCGCGCAGCCAGGGGCTGGACCTGCAGTTCAGCGGCCAACTGACCGACGCGGTGCGGGTGATCGGTGCCTACGCCTACATCGATGCCGAGGTCACCAAGGGCGACGCGGCCCTGCCCAAGGGCAGCGACTTGCTGGGCATTGCCCGCAACAGTGGCAGCGTGATGGGCGTGTACGAGTTCCAGGACGGTGTCCTGCGCGGCTCGGACATCGGCGCGGCGTTCAACTATGTCGGCGAGCGCTCCGGCCAGGCCGGCAGCCACTTCACCCTGGATGCCTACAGCACGGTCGACCTGCTGGCGCACTACAAGGCAAGCGAACAGGTCACCGTGGGGCTGAACCTCAACAACCTCTTTGATCGCAAGTACTACGAACGTTCGTACAACAGTTCGTGGGTGCTGCCCGGCGAGCCGCGCAACGTCAGCGTAAGCCTGACCCTGAACCTCTAAACCTCTGATTCAAGGGACTGTCATGCATCCATCACTGAAACTGGCCGCCCTGCTGGCCATGACCATCAGCGCCGACGCCGGCGCCCACGGCCTGTGGACCGAGCAGCGACGCGGCAATATCGAGGCGGTATACGGCCATGGCGCCGAGGATGACGCCTACAAGGCCGAGAAGATCAAGCGCGCCTGGGCGTTCGACAGCGCCGGCAAGATGATTCCGGTCAGCGTCGAGCGCCTGGCCGACCATGCTCGCCTGCAACCGCTCTCCCCGCCCGCGGCGCTGGCCGTGGTACTGGACAACGGACCGTGGTCACAGCGCCCGGACAAACAATGGGTCAACCAGGACCGCAACCAGGTCAAGGATGCCATCGCCTCGACTCACAGCTTCAAGTACAGCCTGGCCATCTACCAGGGCAGCGCCCGTTTGCCCAAGCTGGACATGCTGCGCCTGGCCATCGTGCCGCTGAGCGACCCGCTCAAGGTGGGGCCCGGCAACCTGCTGGAAGTGCAGGTCCTGATCGACGGCAAGCCCGCGCCGGGTATTCCCCTGCAGGGCGACTACCGGGGCGCGCCTGATCAGGTCAGCGCCACGACCGGCGCGGACGGCCGGGCGCTGATCAAGGTGCGCAACGAGGGCCTGAACATCATTGCCGCCCAAGCCACGCAGCCTTTGCCCGAAGGTTCCCCCGTGGCGCAACAGAGCCTGTTCAGCTCATTGACCTTCCTGGGCGAACCGCACCACGAATAGCCACGTCACGCCAGGCCGCAGCGACCGGGGTGCCGATGAGAAAGTTGGCGAACAGCAAACCGCAACAGGTGTGCAGCCATGAAAGGGATTGGGTGATGGTTTTCTGCTTCATCCCAGGCGCTGCGGCAGTTGCGGCCAGAAGCCGATCAGCGCCAACAGCACGGCGGCGACGATGCGCGAGAGCATGGGCCAGGAGAGATTCACGGTTTGCAATCCTTGGGGGCGCGTTGCGCCCCTTTCGCGGCACAAGGCCGCTCTCATGGAACAAAACTTAAATCATTGAATTAACTGGAACAGCGTGGGAGCGGGCTTGCCCCGCGATCACCGGCAAAGCCGGTGCCACACATCGCATCGCGGGGCCAGCCCGCTCCCACGCTGGTGATGCTTGCAACCCTGTACTCCACGCAGCAGCCCCGCTTGTCATCAGAACGAGGTGGTCACCGACGCATAGAACGCGCGCCCCGGCTCGTTGTAGGTGGCGGCGCCGGCGCGGGTCCCCGCCCCTTCGCGGTAAACGCGCTTGTCGAACAGGTTGCTGATACCGGCGCCGAACGACAGGTTCTTGTTCAGCGCGTAAGTGCCACCGATGCCCCAGACATGGTACGGATCAAGGGTCTTCAGCTCGTTCTGAGCCGTAACGCTGACCTCGCGGGTCGGGTTGAACCGCCGCGGCTCCTGCTTGCCGTAGTAGGTGCCTGTCAGGCTCAGCGACAGGGCCTCGGTCACCTGCCAGTCGAGTATGGTGTTGACGGTGTACTCCGGCACCACCGACAGCGGGTTGCCGTCGCTGTCCTCGATGGCGAGGATGCGCACCGGGGCATGGGAAGCAAGAGCCGACTGCATGGATTACCTTGCGAATGATAATGATTAATTGTCGCGTATTCTGACAAATCCCATCCCTTCGGCACAAATCCGATCGTTCCCAGCGTTCCATGAAGGAAACTTCATATTTGCCGCCAACCCCCTGGAAGCGGGGCCGAGCGGCGTTGCGTGGTGGCTGCGCGGCTGGGCTCGCCTTGAGCCCCCCTGCCCGCCCGCGTAGCATCGCGACCCCATTGCGTGACACCACGAAGCCCATGCCCCAGCCCATTCCCCTCAAGGACCACGAAACGGAAAAGCACCTGGTCAACCGCCGGTTGCTGGCCTGCGCCCTGCTGGTGATGAGCCTGGTGGCGGTGCTGGTGGGTCGGCTCTATGTGCTCCAGGTGCTGCAGCACGACCAGCAGAGCGCGGTGTCGGAGAACAACCGCGTGCACGTGCTGCCGATTCCACCGGAACGCGGCCTGATCTATGACCGCAACGGCGTGGTGCTGGCCGACAACAAGCCCAGCTTCAACCTGACCATGACCCGCGAGCGGGCTGGCGACCCGGCGCGGGTGCTCGACAGCCTGGCGCAGATCCTCACGCTGTCCGAGGACGACCGCCAGCAGTTCGACAAGGACCTGCGCCGCGGACGCAAGCCGTTCGAGCCGGTGACCCTGCTGGTGGGCCTGAGCGAAGAGCAGATCGCCCTGATCGCGGTCAACCAGTTCCGCCTGCCGGGGCTGGAGGTCGAGCCGCAGTTCATCCGCGAATACCCGCTGGCCGAGCACTTCGCCCATTCGGTGGGCTACGTCGGGCGCATCAACGAAAAGGAAGCCAAGGCCCTCGACAGCACCGCCTACCGCGGCACCCAGTCGATCGGCAAGACCGGTATAGAACGTTTCTACGAGAACGAACTGCACGGCCAGGTGGGCTACGAAGAAGTCGAGACCAACGCCCAGGGCCGGGTGATGCGCGTGCTCAACCACCACGACCCGGTGCCGGGCAAGGACATCGTGCTGAGCCTCGACGCCCATCTGCAGCAGGCCGCCGAGAAAGCCCTGGGCGACCGGCGCGGCGCGGTGGTGGTGCTCGACCCGGCCAACGGCGATGTGCTGGCCATGGTCAGCAACCCGGCCTTCGACCCCAACCTGTTCGTCAAGGGCATCAGCTACAGGCAGTACGCCGCCCTGCGCGATTCCATCGACCGGCCGCTGTTCAACCGCGTGCTGCGCGGGCTGTACGCCCCCGGCTCGACGGTCAAGCCCGAGGTGGCCATCGCCGGCCTCGACAGCGGCGTGATCAACCCCGCCAGCCGGGTCTTCGACCCCGGCTACTACGAGCTGCCCAACTACGACCACAAGTACCGCAACTGGAACCGCACGGGCGATGGCTGGGTGGACATGTACACGGCGATCATGCGCTCCAACGACACCTACTTCTACGACCTGGCGCACAAGCTGGGCATCGACCGCCTGCACGACTACATGGCCGAGTTCGGCCTGGGCCAGAAGGTCTCGCTGGACATGTTCGAGGAAGCCCCCGGGCTGATGCCGTCACAGGCCTGGAAGCGCGCTACCCGGCGTCAGGCCTGGTTCCCCGGCGAGACGCTGATCCTCGGCATCGGCCAGGGCTACATGCAGGTCACCCCGCTGCAACTGGCCCAGGCCACCAGCCTCTTGGCCAGCAAGGGCGCCTGGCACCGCCCGCACCTGGCGCTGACCATCGGCGGCCAGGCGCCGGTCGACCCCAACCCGATGCCGGATATCGTGCTGCACGACCGGCACGCCTGGGACCAGGTCAGCCAGGGCATGCAGATGGTCATGCACGACCCGCGCGGCATCGCCCGCGCCGCCGCCGCCGGCGCGCAGTACCGCATCGCCGGCAAGAGCGGCACGGCGCAGGTGGTGGCGATCAAGCAGGGTGAACGCTACAACCGCAACAAGACCCTCGAGCGCCACCGCGACAACGCCCTGTTCGTCGGCTTCGCACCGGCCGAGCACCCGGCGATGGTGGTGGCGGTGATGATCGAGAACGGCGAGGCCGGTGGTCGGGTGGCGGGGCCGGTGGTGCGGGAGGTGATGGATGCGTATTTGCTGGATGAGCAGGGGCATTTGAAGGCGCAGTATGCGGGGATGGTCAAGGCTGTTCCGCATACATAGGGCCGTGCCTGAATCGAGGCTTGGATACTTGGCGCAAAGTGGTAGAAAGCGGTGAGACGAAGCGTCGCCCGCGCTGCGCACCGTGAATGATTTCCTTCGCTGATATTAAATATTGACCTCAGCTTTCCCTGACCAGGGGGGTACTATCCTGCACAAAATTCACGTTTCCAATTTCGGGATCAAGCGCTTTTAAATACATACTGGCGCCCATCTTGGCTATTTCCTTGGCCCGCTTGTCCAAGGTTTTCAGAACGTCTTTCCCACCAGTCCCCTCCCTAGATATCGCTTCCTTGCGGTCAGCTATCCCCTGCATTTCATTTACGTGGAAATCGTTGACAAGGATGGGTTCGCCCTGGTTGGACTCGAACACATAAAGCTTAACCACGTCCGACGTAGCCTCGTAGGATTGCGCTTCATGCACGAGATTCACGGTATCTCCAGTGCGGTTTGAGACCTTTTGTAGGCTAGGGACATACTCTCCGCCGGGAACTGGTCCGCTGGGACGGTCGATCTTGATCTTTATCTTGTAGGTAAGCGTGTGTCCTGATGGATCGACAGCGTTCACTGGATCTCCGCTGCAATAAACGTAAGCGTTTGGCCCCCCCTCGCCAAAGGGACTCAGGCTGTCAGGTGACAAGAAGCGCATCAACATCGGGCTGTACACCCGGTAGCCATTACCAAGCAGATAATCTCTGATGTTCAGCTCTTGCATTTGGCCATTGAACCCCAGCACCGAGGGCAGTTCATTGGCAACAGGCCGAAACCCGAATGCTGTATAGGGAATTGGGAGACTGGCCTGTACTGCGTGCTGACGCAGTACCGAGCCATGCCGGTCGGTTGCCAGCAATGCAGTATTCGAGGTGATGGTCGAGTCCGGCATGAAAACTCCTGAACGAGTTGTCTATCCGTATGACTCTGCGTGCAACACAACAGGCCTGCAACTGGCAAAAATATCAGGCCTGGTCGCCGGAGAACCAGCGACCACCCCAACGCAGGGAAAACAGCTAAGCCACGTTTGAAGCAGCGCTACAACGCGCCAGCAACCACCGATCAGGCACAAAGCCGCAGCGGCTCCAGGGTCCGACAGAGCACATCGAGCACCTGGTCTTCATGCTCGTGGATGAAGAAATGCCCGCCGGGGAATTTCGCCAGCGAATGCGCACCCACGGTCTCCCGCCCCCAGGCCTGCAACTGTTCGTCACTGGCGCGGTCATCCTCGCCGGCAAGTACGTGCAGCGGGCATTGCAACGGCTGGCGCTGCTGGTAGGCGTAGCGGCCGCAGAGCAGGAAGTCCGCCTGCACGATCGGCAGGGTCAGGCTCATCAGCTCCTGGTTGGCCAGTACTTCCTCGGGGGTGCCGCCCAGCTTGCGCAGTTCGGCGATCAGCTCGGCGTCGCCACGGGGTTCGGTCCACTTGCCGCCGGCGTAGTCCTCGCGGCGGGTCGGCGCCGCGGTGCCACTGGCGAACAACGCCAGCGGCGGTGGACAGCCCAGCGCCCGCAGCTCGTGGGCCAGCTCGAAGGCGACCAGCGCCCCCAGGCTGTGCCCGAGCAGGGCGTAGGGTGCCTGGGTGGCGGCGCGCTGCTCATGGGCCAACTGCCGGGCCAGGCCGCGCAGGTCGGTGTGCAGGTCATCGCCCATGCGCGCGCCGCGACCGGGCAGTTCCACCGGGCGCACCTGCAGCCAGGCCGGCAACTTGCGTCGCCAGCGGCTGTAGACCATGGCGCTGGCGCCGGAGTACGGCAGGCACAGCAGGTTCAGGCTCGACACCGGCTTACTGCGCCGCGGCTTCGGCCATCTTCTGGCGCAGGCTCAGTGGGCGCATGTCGGTCCAGACTTCATCGATGTAGGCCAGGCAGTCCTTCTTCAGGCCGCTCTTGCCCACCGCGCGCCAGCCGTTGGGGATCGCCTTGTAGTCGGGCCAGATGGAATACTGCTCTTCGTGGTTGACCACTACCTGGAACTGGATATCGTCGCGGTCGAAAACGGAAGTCATTGCCTGTCTCCTTGAATGATGAGTGCCGAACGCGCCGGGCGCAGGGCGGCTTCCATGAAAACGAAGGACGCTTGGGGAAAATTAGGGGCGCTCGACGATAGCATTGCGCGGCGCTCAAGATCGAGCGCCGCCCGCGCGGCGCATCGCGGATGAATCCGCTCCTACATCTGTTGCAACGTGGCCATGCCTGACAGGCCATGGTTGCCAGCCCTGTTAGTACGACATGCATGACCGATAGGTGCTACTGCGCCGCACTCCCCCACCCCAACGCCTTGTACAGCGCAATCGCATCCAGGTACGAGGCCGTCTCCGCCTCGGCCACCTCGCGCTTGATCGAGAACAGCGCACGCTGGTTCTCCAGCACCGCCAGGTAGGTCCCCGCGCCGCGCCGGTAGCGCTTGTTGGCAATGTCGATGGCCTCGCTGCCGTGGCCGGCGGAGGCCACCAGGCTTTGCAGCCGTGCCTGGTTGCGCACCAGTTGCGTCACCGCGTTTTCCACCTCTTCGCGAGCCAGCAGCACGGCCTGCTGGTAGCGTGCCTGGCTGCCCTCGGCCAGCGCCTCGCGCACCCGCAGGCGGGCCCGGGCGTTGCCCAGGCGCAGCGCCGGCCAGGTCACCACCGGCGCCAGCTCGTAGGCACGGCCGGCACTGCCCAGGTCGCCGCTGCGCAGGGCGAAGAAGCCGATGAAGCCGCCCAGGTCCAGGCGCGGGTAGAGCTCGGCGGTGGCCGCGCCGACGTCCTCGGTGCTGGCTGCCAGCTCACGCTCGGCGCTGACAACATCGGGGCGCTGGCCGATCAGCGCGTCGACATCGCCCAACGGCAACTGGCGCGCCAACGGCGGCAGGAACGGCGCGGCGCCCTGCTCCTGGCTGCCCGGCACCTGTCCGGTCAGCACGTCGAGGCGGTAGCTGGCCTGCTGGATCGCCGCCTGCAACGGCGGCACCGCCGCCTCGCTGAGCAACAGGTTGGCGTGGGCGTTCTGCTGGTCTTCGTACTGGCCACTGCCGGCGCGCACCTGGGCGCTGGTCAGTTGCAGGGTCTCGCGCCAGGCCTCGACCTGGTCCTCGGCCACGGTCAGGCTGCGTTTGAGCCCAAGCTGGAGGTAGTAGTTGCGGGCCACCTCCGCGGCGATACTCAGCCGCGCCTGGCGCAGGTCTGCCGCCGCCGCGTCGGCGCGAGCCTCGGCGGCGTCGGTCAGGCGCTGCAGGCGACCGAACAGGTCGATCTCCCACTGCACGTCGAAACCGGCGCGGTACTGCTCGGTGCGCATGCGTCGCGGGTCGCTGCCATCGGCCGGTTGCTGCTCCAGGCTCTGGTTGTAGCCGGCGCGGGCAGTGACCCAGGGATAGCGGTCGAGGCTGCGGTCGTCGAACAGCGCCCGCGCCGCCAGCAGGTTGGCGTGGGCCTGGCGGATGTCGTGGTTGTTGGCCAGGGCCTGGTCGACCAGGCGCACCAACTGCGGGTCATCGAAGAACCGCCACCACTGCGCCGGCAACTCGCCACGGGCGGCGAAGGCCGCGCGCTGCGGGCTGTGCACGCCAGTGGCCAGTACCTCGGCCTTCTGGTAGTCGGGGCCGACGCTGCACGCAGTCAAGGCCAGGGCCATCAGGGAAACGACGAATACAGGCTTCATGGCTGGCCCTCCAGGGTTTCGGCCAACGACCGTGCCCGCGCCGAATGCGCGGTGCTGGCATGGTCACGGGCCAGCAGGCTGTAGATGGTCGGCAGCACGAACAAGGTGAACAAGGTCCCCACCAGCATCCCGGTGACGATCACCACGCCCAGCCCGAACCGGCTGGCGGCGCCGGCGCCCGAGGCGAACAGCAGCGGGATCAGCCCCACCACCATGGCCGCCGTGGTCATCAGGATCGGCCGCAGGCGGATCTGCGCCGCCTTGCCGATCGCCGTGCGCCGGTCCAGGTGCTGCTCGGCCTGCAGGGTGTTGGCGAACTCGACCATGAGGATGCCATGCTTGCTGATCAGCCCGATCAGCGTCACCAGGCCGATCTGCGTGTAGATGTTCACCGTGGCCACCCCCAGCGCCAGGGGCAGCAGCGCGCCGCTGATCGACAGCGGCACGGTGATCAGGATGATCAGCGGATCGACCAGGCTCTCGTACTGCGCCGCCAGCACCAGGTAGATCACCACCACGGCGGCGAGGAAGGCCAGCATCAGGGCGTTGCCCTCCTGCTGGTACTGGCGGGCGTCGGACTGCCAGTCGATGCTGAAGCCAACGGGCAATTCAGCCGCGACCTGTTCGAGGAAGGCCACGGTGTCGCCCAGGGTGACCCCGGCCGCCGGGATGCCCTGGAAGGTCGCCGCGTTCTGCTGGTTGAACTGGGTCAGGCGGTTGGGCTCGACCTGCTCGCTGACCTGCACCACGGTGGACAGCGGCACCAGCCGGCCCTCCTCGCTGCGCACGTACTGTCGGGTCAGGGCCTGCGGGGTCAGGCGCTGGTCACGCGGGCTCTGGGCGATGACGTCGTAGGAACGGCCGTCGAGGCCGAAACGGTTGAGGTAGTTCTCCCCCACCAGCACCGCCAGCGACTCGCCGATGTCCTGCATGCGGATACCCATGCTGTTGGCCTTGGCCCGGTCGACCCGCACCTGCACCACCGGGTTGTTGTAGTCCAGGTCGCTGTCGACCACGGCGAACAGGCCGCTCTGCCGGGCCTTGGCCTTGACCTGCTCCATGGTGTCGAACAGCACCCGGTAGTCCTGGGAGCTGCGCAACACCATCTGCACCGGCAGTCCACCGGTGGAGCCCGGCAGCGCCGGCAGCTGGAAGGCGAAGATGCTGGTGCCCTCGACATCGTTGACCGCCGCCTGCAGGTCGAGCTGGATCTGCGAGGCGTTGCGCGCGCGCTCGTCCCACGGTTGCAGGTTGATGCCGCCGATGCCCGAGGCGATGCCGTCGCTGCCGTTGATGATCCAGGTGCTGACGGTCTCCGGCAGGGTGCGGTAGACCGCGTCGAGCTTGTCGGCAAAACGTTCGACATAGGCCAGGTTGGCATGCTGCGGCGCCTTGATCGCGGTGAGCAGCCCGGCCTGGTCCTCGGTCGGCGCCAGCTCGCGCTGCGGCAGGCTGTACAGCAGCGGCAGGCTGACCATCACCAGCAAGGCGAAGCCGACGCTGATCCAGCGATGTTTCAGTGAGAACCCCAGCACATGGGCATAGCGCTCGGCCAGCCAGTCGAAGAAGCGGTTGGCGGCATGGGCCATGCGCCCCTCGGACTGGCGCGCATCGAGCAGGAACGAGCTCATCACCGGCGACAGGGTCAGCGCCACCACGCCGGAGACCACCACCGCGCCGGCCAGGGTCAGGGCGAACTCGCGGAACAGCGCGCCGGTCAGCCCGCCCATCATGCCGATCGGCGCGTACACCGCGGCCAGGGTGATGGTCATGGCGATCACCGGCCCGGCCACCTCGCGGGCTCCGATCAACGCCGCCGCCACCGGCGTGCGCCCCTCCTCGATATGGCGGTGGACGTTCTCCACCACGACGATGGCATCGTCCACCACCAGCCCCACGGCCAGCACCATGGCCAGCAGGGTGAGCAGGTTGATGCTGAAGCCGAACACCAGCATCAGCGCCGCCGCGCCAAGCATCGACAGGGGAATGGTCACCACCGGGATCAGCACCGTGCGCAGCGAACCCAGGCACAGGTAGATGACCACCACCACGATCGCCAGGGCTTCGAGCAAGGTCTTGGTGACCTCGTCGATGGAGGCTTGGATGAAGCGCGCCGTCTCGAAGGCAAGCTCGGCCTTGACGTCCGGCGGCAGGGTCTGGCGAATCTGCGGCAGCAGCTGGCGGATGCCCTCGACGATCACCAGCGGGTTGCCGCCCGGGGTGGCGAACAGGCCCAGGTGCACCGCCGGCACGCCGTCCATGCTGGCGCTGGTTTCGGCCGAGGCGGCGCCGAGTTCGACGGTGCCGATGTCACGGATGCGCACCAGGCCATTGCCGTCGTTGCGGATCACCAGCTCACGGAAGTCGCCGACCGAGGTCAGGTCGGTGTCGACGCGGATATTGGCAATCACATATTGGCCCTTCACCTTGCCGGGCGCCGCCTGATAGTTGTTGCGCCGTACCGCCTCGGCCACGTCGGCGGCGGTCAGGCCCCGGGCGGCCAGGCGCGCCGGGTCGATCCACAGGCGCATCGACAGGGTCTGGCCGCCGAACACCTGGACCTTGGCCACGCCCTCGATGGTGCTGAGCAAGGGCTCGACCACCCGCGTGAGGTAGTCGGTCATGGCCGGGATCGGCAGGCTCGGGCTGGCGAAGCCGATATAGGCCACCGCCGTGGACTCGCCGGCCGAGCGCTCGATCACCGGGTCATAGGCGCGCTCCGGCAGGCGGTAACGCACCTGGTTGACCTTGGCCATCACCTCGGTCAGCGCCTGGGTCGAGTCGCGGTTGAGCTCCATGCGCACGGTCACCAGGCTGCGGCCCTGGACCGAGGAGGACGACAGGTAGTCGATGCCTTCCACCGACGACACCGCCTGGGCGATCGGCTGGGTGACGAAGCCCTGCATCAGCTCGGCCGGGGCGCCGGGGTATTCAGTGGTCACGGTGATGGTCGAGCTTTCCAGCAGCGGGTACTGGCGGATCGGCAACTGCAGCAGCGACAGCAGCCCAAGCAACAGGATCAGGGTGCTGACCACCAGCGCCAGCACAGGCCGGCGCACGAACAGGTCGGTGAATGTCATGGCATGTTCTCGCTGGGGTCAGGCGCCGCTGGCCGGGGCCTGCAGGGTGTCTTCGGTGGCTTGCACGGCGGTACCGTCGCTCAGGCGCAACTGCCCGGATACCACCACCTGGTCGTCCTCGTTCAGACCCTGCTCGATCACCACACGGCCGGCCTGGCGCTCGCCGGTGCGCACCGCCACCCGCTGCACCACCAGGGCATCGGCGGCGTCATCGCGGCGGGCGACGAACACCGTGTCGCCATAGGCGGTGTAGGCCACCGCGGTTTCCGGCACGGTCAGCACCTGGCCGTCATCGGGGCTGGCCACCTGCACGCTGGCGTACATGCCGGCCGCAAGGCGCGCATCAGGTTTGGCCAGGGTGGCCTGGACCTGCACCGTGCGCGACCGCCCGATCAGCGGGTCGATGGCCGTGATATGGGCGGTGAACGGCGTGTCGGGGAAGGCGTCCAGGCGCACCTCGACCGGCTGGCCGGGGCGCAGCTGGGCGCTCAACTGCTCTTCGAGGGAGAAGTTGACGTACAGGCTGCGGGTGTCGATCAGGCTGACTACCGGATCGCCGACATTGAGGTACTGCCCCTGGTTCACCCGGCGGATGCCCAGGCGCCCGTCGAACGGTGCGCGCACCGCCTTCTGGGCGATCACCGCCTCGGTGCGGGCCAGCTCGCCCTGGGCCATGTCGCGGGCCGCCAGGGCATTGTCCAGCTGTTCCTGGGTGGCAGCGTTCTCGCGCAGCAGGTCCTTGACCCGCCGGTGGTTGGTCCGCGCATTGTCCAGCTGGGCCTTCAGGCGCAGGCGCTCGGCCTGCTCCGGGGCATCGTTGAGGGTGACCAGCACATCGCCCTTGCGCACCTGCTGGCCGGATGTGAAGTTGATCGCCGTCACCCGTCCGCCGATTTCGGCCGAGACCAGCACCTGGTGTACCGCCTCCAGCTCGCCGACGCCGGCGAAGGCGCGTTTTTGCGGTGCTTTCTGCACCGTGGCCAGGGCCACCTTGACCAGGTGCCGCGCCGGTGTCGCCGTGGCCTGGGCCTGGCCGGTGTGGCGCCAGGCCAGACCGCCGGCGGTGACCAGCGCCAGTACCAGGGCGCTGCCAAGTATCGTCTTGCTATTCATCGCGCGTCCTCGCCTCAGGCCCAGTTCAGGTTGAACAGGAAGAACGCCAGGATCGCCCACAGCACCAGCACCAGATGGGTGAGCTGCAGGCCTTCCTGGCGAATCCAGTAGCCGAACCACAGGCCACCGAGCAGCATGGCGAAGGTGAAGGCTAGGAACGCGGCGAGCGCCAGGTTCAGCCAGGCGCGGGCCATGAGCGGATCCTGGGCGATGATCAGCCCGTAGCAGCCGACCCAGGCCGCCAGGCTGGCGACGATCTGCAGCAGCAGGATCACCAGCAGCGCGGCGCGGGCCAGGCCGGCCGACTGGCAGGCCCGGCGCAGCAGGGGGAAGTCGATGGCCGGCGGTTGGCGCAGCGGCGCCATGGCCAGGGTGGCGCCGATGGCGCCGACGGAACTGGCGAAAGCCTGCAGGTTGTTCAATACCGCGATGCTCAGCCATAACGCCAGGCCCACGGCCTGGATGGCCTGGAACAGCCACAGGGAGGTGTGCAAATCCATATCAACGTCCGTATTGATGGCCTGGCCAGGGGGAACAGGCAATTACACAAGAAAACGCTTGGATATTAGTGGCAGCCTTGCCGATGCACAAGCGCCCCTATTACAGGGGCGCTGGTTGCCAGGGGGATTGATGCGGATCAGTCGGGAGAGATTCCCAGGGGTGGAGGTGCCGGGAAGCGGGTTTTTTCTGTAGGAGCGGCTTTAGCCGCGATGCAGGCAACGCGGAGCCTGGCACCCGCTTCGCGGGTGATCGCGGCTAAAGCCGCTCCTGCAGAGGTCGCGGTTCAGGCCTGGCCGGGAACTCGCGTCAGGGCCTCGCGAAAGCGTTGGGTGCTGGCCAACGCCAGCACCAGGCCAACGACGGCGACGCCGCCACCGACCAGGCCGATATGCGCCACGCCCAGCTGGCTGCTGACGATGCTGCCCAGCAGCGCGCCGCCGCCGATGCCGATGTTGTAGATCCCCGAGAACAACGCCATGGCCACGTCGGTGGCGTCCGAGGCGAGCTTGAGGGTCTTGGACTGCAGGGCCAGGCTGAAGCTCAGGATCGCCACGCCCCAGACCATGTTCAGGGCGGCGAACACCTGGAAATTGCCCGACAGCGGCAACAGCAACAGCAGGCACGCGGCAAGCGCGCCGATGGCGCCCACCAGGAAGCCATGGGGGAAGCGCTCGCTGTAGCGGCTGAACAGCACCGAGCCGAACACGCCGGCACCACCGTACAGCAACAACAGCAACGTGGTGTGTTCACCACTGATCTGCGCCACGTGCAGGGCGAACGGCTCGATGTAGCTGTAGGCGGTGAACTGCGCGGTGATCACCAGCGTCACCAGCACGTAGGTGATCACCAGCGCCGGGCGCTTGAACAGGATAGGCAAGCTGCGCAGCGAGCCGGAGTTCTGGCTCGGCAGCAGCGGCAGCGACTTCATCAGGCACAGCATGGTCGCCAGCGCCACCCCGGCAATGCACAGGAAGGTAATGCGCCAGCCCAGCGCCTCGCCCACCACCCGCCCCAGCGGGATGCCCATGACCATCGCCAGAGTGGTGCCGGTGGCCAAAAGGCCCAGCGCCTTGGCCTGCTGGCCGGGCGGCGCCACGCGCACCGCCAGCGACGCAGTGATGGCCCAGAACACCGCGTGGGCCAGGGCGATGCCGATACGGCTGACCAGCAGCATGGCGAAGCTCTGCGACAACCACGACAACAGGTGGCTGGCGATGAACACCAGGAACACGATCAGCAGCAGGCGCCGCCGCTCGATGTTGCGGGTCATCAGCATCATCGGCAGCGACGCCAGCGCCACCACCCAGGCATAGATGGTCAGCATCAGGCCGACCTGCGCGGTGGTCATCTCGAAGCTGCGGCCGATATCGCTGAGCAGCGCCACCGGGACGAACTCGGTGGTGTTGAAGATGAACGCCGCAAGGGCCAGGGCGATGACGCTCAGCCAGCTGCCGTTGCCGGCTGTGGGGGGCATTGAGGTGGGTACGGGTCCATTCATGTGATGAGGTTTTTCTCCGCGGGCAAGGCAACAGGACGCACATCGCCTGCCCAGGTGCCAGGCCGGTGACGCACGTTTGATTATTGGAAGGATGCCCAGCATGGTACGCATCAAGCCCGGCCCTCACAACCTCGGGTGCGGACGGAGTACCATGCACCCTTTTGTGGCATCGCCACCCCCCCCCTGCGGAACAAGGAGTTCGATCCGCCCATGGACAAGCAGCACCCCCAGCAGCAGTGGCGCGAGGCGGTCATCGCCTACGCCGAGGCCATCAACCGCTATGTCGCGCAGGGCCGTGCGCAAGGCTGGGACGATCTGGAAGAGCCGCAGGCAGCGGCCACCGAACACCTGCTCGACGCCTGGCTGGCGGCGCTGCGGGCCATCAACCGGCCCGGCGTCGACCCGGCACAGCGCCAGCTGTTCCGCGAGGCCTGGCCGCCGGCGCACCTGCCACTGGTGCCCTTGTTCGAGGAACAGGCCCAGGGCATCGGCAGCCTGCTGCTGCTCGACGACGGCAGCCTGCTGGCGCGCATCGGCATGCCGTTCGACCGGGGGCAGGTGCTGCGCATCGACGACCAGGGCGTCACCCCGGTGATCGGCGTCGAGCATTTCGGCCGCTGCCCGCAACGGCGCTACTACGCCCTGGCCAATGCCGAAGGGGTGCGCGTGACCGATGGCTGGGGCGGCCCGCAGGTGGCCAGGCTGGCCTGGCCCCATGGCCTGGAAGGGTTGCCCGCCGGCTACCCGTTCGACCCCCTCGACCTGCCGCCGATACCCACCGCGCTGCTGCCCTTCCCCGATGGCCAGCGGGTCCTGCTGGTCAGCAGCGACGGCATCTTCGTGCTCGCCGCCAGCGGTGCCACGCGCCTGTTGCCGCGGCAGGCGGACATTCTCGATGAACTGCGCCAGGGCACCGATCCGGACGACATCGTCCTGGGCCTGGCCATGGAGCATGCCGCGCTGTCACCGGATGGCCGGCTGATCGCCCTGGGCGAGCAATGCGGCCGACACCTGGTGCTCGACGAGCAGTTCAAGCCCATCGCCGAAGTGGGCCCGGCCAGCGAATACCCGCACTTCGCCCTGTTCAACCGGCGTGGCGACCAGCTGATCCTCAACGCCTGCCACTTCTACCGGGGCGGCACCGTCGGCGTGCGGGTGACCGACCTGCCGGGGCTGGATACCGGTTTCTACAGCGAGGACCCGCGCACGCCGCTGTTGCAGGACGGCGCACGGATCTACGCCGGCGTGGCCCGTGAAAGCGAGTACATCGTCGGCGACGCCCATGGCTACCTGCGCGCCTTCGGCGAGGACGGCAGCGAGCACTGGCAGCACTACCTCGGCTCGACCATCAGCGCCATGGACATCAGCGCCGATGGCCGCACCCTGGCGGTGGCCAGCCATGCCGGTTTCATTTCACTGATCGCCCTGGACAGCGGCAGGCCGCAATGGCAGATCGGCACCGGGGCGCATGGCGAGGTGAGGCGCTGGTTGTGCTGGAAGGGATTCGAGCATCCGCTGGCCTGGTAGGCCGGCGGCGCCTGAAGGTCGGGGAGAGGCGTGAAGCTCAGCCCCGCCGCCGCTTCAGCTGTTGCTTCAACACCCGCAAGGGCGGCGCGTAGAAGAAGCCGAACGAAACGCTGCCCTGGCGCCCCTTCACCGCATGGTGCAGGCGATGCGCCCGATACAGGCGCCTGAGGTAGCGGTTGACCGGTTTCGGTGCTCGCGGCCAGTGCCGGTGGAAAAAGCCATCGTGGGCCAGCACATAGGCTACGCCATACCCCGCTACCCCAGCGCCAACCCATTGCAACGGTGCATGCCCGGCCTTGCCCAGGGCCACCAGCGCCGTGGCGATCAGGCCCAGGGCCAGCAGGTAGAGGTCGTTGGTCTCCAGCATGCCCAGCTGCGGCTCATGGTGCGAGCGGTGCAGCCACCAGCCCCAGCCGTGCATGACATACTTGTGGGCCAGCGTGCCGACGCCCTCCATGGCCACCAGGGTGCCGAACAGCACGGCGAGATTGAACAACATGGATCGGTCCGGGGGGTTGGCAACGAAAGGCGCAAGGGTACCATTGCCGCCAGGTCATTCGGAGGGATTTTCCATGAAGGATGTGCACGTCTCAGCCAGCACCGGCTACACCCGCCAGTCGAGCAACTACGAGCAGGGCCGGCCCGACTATCCCAGCGCCTTGCAGGGCTGGCTGCGCGACACCCTGGGCATCGGCGCCGGCACCCCGGTCCTCGACCTGGGCGCTGGCACCGGCAAGTTCACCCGCCTGCTCGCCGCGTTGGCGCCGCGCCTGACGGCGGTGGAGCCGGTGGCCGCCATGCGCGAGCGATTCAGCGAGCGGCTGCCCGAGGTCCCGGTGCTCGAAGGCACCGCCCAGCACATCCCGCTGGCCGACGCCAGCCAGCAGGTGCTGGTCTGCGCCCAGGCCTTCCACTGGTTCGCCGACGCCGCTGCCCTGCGCGAAATGCACCGGGTGCTGGCGCCGGGCGGCCGCCTGGGGCTGATCTGGAACGTGCGTGACGAAGCGGTGGACTGGGTGGCGCGGATCACCGAGATCATCACCCCCTACGAGGGCGACACCCCACGCTTTCACACCGGTCGCTGGCGCGACGCCTTCGCGGGCAGCCGCTTCAGCGCGCCGCAACTGACCACCCTGCCCCACGTCCATCAAGGCAGCCCGCAGACGGTGATCCTCGAACGCCTGCGCTCGGTCAGCTTCATCGCCGCCCTGCCCCAGGCCGAACAGGACAGGGTCATGGCCCGGTTGCAGGAGCTGATCGACAACCACCCGGACCTCAAGGGCCGCGAGCGCATCGCCTTCCCCTACCGGACCCAGGCCTACGTCTGCCAGCGCCTGGCGTAACGCAATTGTCATGATTCACGCCTTGACCCTGCGCGGGTCGAGGCGTATGGTCCGCCGCGCACTCAAGCATCCCCCACACAGGAGTCCACTGCATTGGACAGTAGCCCCAGTCGATTGCGACAGGCCCACACGGCGAGCTAGTCCGGCAGCGTTCCTGCCACTGTCTCGCCGCACACGGTAGACGGTGGTTCCCTTCGGCCCTGCGGGGCTGAACATTCCTCCTTCCTTTCCTGCCCTGCCACCTGGCATGGCGCGTGGTCCTGCGCATTCCTCGCTTTCATTCGCGCCGTCTGCGGTCGGTGCTCGTGCGGGCCATCGCCCGCGGAACGGAGTTCGCTATGGATTGGAAAATCTTTCTGCTGCGCGTCAGCGTGGCCCTGCTGCTCGGTGCCCTGATCGGTGCCGAACGTCAACTGCGCCAGCGCCTGACGGGCCTGCGCACCAACGCCCTGGTCAGCACCGGCGCCTGCCTGTTCGTGCTGATGACCCAGGCCGTGCCGGGCATGGCACCCACCGATGCCTCACGCATCGCCGCCTATGTGGTGTCGGGCATCGGCTTTCTCGGCGGTGGCGTGATCATGCGCGACGGCTTCAACGTGCGCGGCCTGAACACCGCCGCTACCCTCTGGTGCACCGCCGCGGTCGGCGTGCTGTGCAGCCTCGGCTTGCTGCTGGAGGCCTCCCTGGGCAGCCTGGTGGTGCTGTGCGCCAACATCCTGCTGCGCGACCTCGCCCAGCGCCTGGACCGCCAGGACGTGGTGCCGGCCAGCGAGGTCGAGCAGCGCTACGAGGTGCGCATCGTCTGCCGCGCCGAGGACGAGATCCAGGTGCGCAGCCTGATGCTGCACAGCCTCAGCGACCCGGGCCTGCGCCTGCAGTCGCTGCACAGCGAGGACCTGGCCGATCCGGCACGCCTGGAAGTGCGCGCCGAGCTGCTCGGCACGCCGCAGGCGCCGACCCAGCTGGAGCGCCTGGTCGGGCGGGTGAGCCTGGAGAAAGGCGTGAGCGCGGTGCGCTGGCAATTGCAGGCCCAGGGTCTGCCCTCTGACTAGACGTCGTCGCGCACATGCCGTTCGCGCAGCTCCTGGCGTTCCTTGGCCTCGACGCACAGGGTGGCGGTGGGCCGCAGCAGCAGGCGGCGCAGGCCAATCGGCTCGCCGGTTTCCTCGCACCAGCCGTAATCGCCCCGGGCCAGGCGCTCCAGCGCCTGGTCGATCTTGTCCAGCAGCTTCTTCTCCCGCTCCAGCGAGCGCAGTTGCCAGTGACGTTCCTCCTCGGCGCTGCCGATGTCGGCGGGGTCGCTGTGCACTTCCTGTTCGCGCAGGGCGCGGAACTCCTGCTCGATGCGCGTCTGCAGCTCGCCGCGCTGGGTCAGCAGCAGGTTGCGGAAGAACTGGCGCTGGGGTTCGTTCATGTAGGCGCTGGCGGGTTGTTGCAGCAGTTGCTCTTCAGTCATGGGGGTAACTCCAGAATGCTGGGGGCGCGAGACCGCCCTCATGGAACAAAACGTAACTTGCTGACTTGAACAGCGTGGGAGCGGGCTTGCCCCGCGATGCGGTGTATGGCACCGGCTTTGCCGGTGATCGCGGGGCTAGCCCGCTCCCACGTTGGTGATGCGTGCTCTTCTGTTCCGTGCGCGACAGAGCAGCCCGAAGGGATGGGCGATCTGGGGGGATTCAGCGGTCGAACATCAAGGGCAAGCCCTGGCATTGGTCGCGTACCCGCCCCTGGTGCCAGGCCAGTTGCCCGGACACCACCGTGCTGCGCACCACATGGTGGAAGGCGCGCTGCTGGAACGGCGTCCAGCCGCAATGCGCCAGGATCGGGTCGTCCGCCACCGCCCGTGGGCTGGCCAGGCGCTCGACGATGGCGAAGTCCGCCCAATACCCCTCGCGCAGGAAACCGCGCTCGCGGATGGCGAACAGTTCGGCCACCGCGTGGCTGGTCTTGTTCACCACCTGGGCCATGCTCAACACCCCTTCGCTGACCAGCTCCAGCGCCGCCGGCAAGGCATGCTGCACCAGCGGCAGGCCGGACGGCGCGCGGGTATACACCCGGCGCTTTTCCTCCAGGGTGTGCGGCGCATGGTCGGTGCCGATCACATCGATGCGGTCGCGGGCCAGGGCCTTGCGCAAAGCGTCACGGTCGGTGCCGGTCTTGATCGCCGGGTTGCACTTGATCAGGTGGCCGAGGCTTGCGTAGTCGCTGTCGTCGAACAGCAGATGGTGCAAGCACACCTCGGCGGTGATGTGCTTGCCGCTCACCGGGCCCGGCGTGAACAGCGCCAGCTCCCGCACCGTGGTCAGGTGCAGCACGTGCAGGCGCGTGCCGAAACGCCGGGCCAGTTCCACGGCCAGGCTCGAGGAGCGGTAGCAGGCATCGGCGTCGCGGATCAGCGGGTGCGCGGCCGGGGGAATGAACTCTCCGTGGCGGGCCCGCCACCAGCCCTCGTTCTCGAGGATGCTCGGGGTGTGCTCGCAGTGCGCCAGGACGATGGTCGGCGCATAGACGAAGAGCTTTTCCAGCACCTGCGGGTCATCCACCAGCATGTCGCCGGTGGAGGCCCCCATGAACACCTTGATCCCGGCCACTTCGCGCGGGTCGAGGGCGGCGATGGTGTCGAGGTTGTCGCGGCTCACGCCGAAGTGGAAGCCATAGTTGGCCCGCGAACTCGCCGCCGCCCGTCGCTTCTTGTCGGCCAGCGCCTCCAGGGTCAGGGTCGGCGGGTTGGTGTTGGGCATGTCCATGTAGCTGGTGATGCCCCCGGCCACCGCCGCCCGCGACTCGCTGGCGATGCTGCCCTTGTGCGGCGCCCCCGGCTCGCGGAAATGCACCTGGTCGTCGATCATCCCCGGCAGCAGCCAGGCACCCCGGGCATCGATCTCCAGCGCCGCCCGGGCATTGTCGAGGCTGCCGGCGATCCGCTCGATGCGCCCGTGGCGCACCAGCAGGTCGCCTTCGAACTCGCGCCCTTCATTGACCAGCCGTGCGTTGCGCACCAGCAATGTGTCCATGTTCAGAACTCGTTCTGCAGGGCCTTGTAGCCCTGGACCAGGTCGATGTTGGTGCGCGCCACGTCCTCGGAGAACTCCGAGGCCGACACGCTGACCGGCGGGTAACGCTCCAGGTCGGTATGCGGGCCGATGTGCTCGGTGGGCGGCACATAAAAGCGCGGTGGCAGGTCGCGACCGTCGACCACCGAGTTGTGCCGCACCACGCTGCCGTCGCCGACCTTGCAGTTGAACAGCACGCTGTTGAAACCGATGAACACCCGGTCACCGACCTCGCACGGACCATGGACGATGGAGCGGTGGGCGATCGAGCTGTACTGGCCGATGCGCACCGCCGCGCCGGACTTGGAGTGGATCACCACGCCGTCCTGGATATTGGAGTTGGCGCCGATGACGATCGGCTGCATGTCGCCGCTGCCGTCCACCTCGTCGGCGCGGATCACCGCATAGGGGCCGACGAACACGTTGTCGTGGATGATCACCTTGCCGCAGATGATGGCGGTGTGATCGATATAGGCCGATTCGGCGATTTGCGGGAGATGGCCGGAGGGGTTTCTGCGGATCACGGTGGAGGCCCTGGATGAAAGGAAGACCATAAATGTTACGTTATAACAATTACAATGCAACACCTTCACACACCGATCTGGCAAACTCCACTCTTCCTGCGCAGATTGGAACAGCGTGGGAGCGGGCTACCCCCGCGATCACCGGCAAAGCCGGTGCCAAGCACCGCGACGCCTGCTTCGCGGCAAGCCCGCTCCCACAGGGGTACAGTTCTTTATGCAACAGCGCAGCCCAATGGGCTGCGCGATTTCCTACAGGCCCTGATCCACCATGCACGTGCGCCCCACCCTCGTCAGCGATATCCCCCTGCTCCCTACCCTGGAACGCTCTGCGGCCCAGGCTTTCCGGCAATTGCCGCACCTGGCCTGGCTGGCCGACAGCGATGTGATGAACGAAGCCGAGCACCTGACGTTCGTCACCGAGGGCGGCAGCTGGGTTGCCGTGGATGGCCGGGACCTGCCGCTGGGTTTTCTCTGCGCCAGCACCACAGGCGACGCCCTGCACATCCATGAGATATCGGTCCGCCAGGAAGCCCAGGGCCAGGGCCTGGGTCGCGGCCTGCTGGACCAGGCGCGTACAGCCGCGCGCCTGAACGGCCTGGCCTGGCTGACCCTGACCACCTTCGACGATGTCCCCTGGAATGCCCCGTTCTACGCCCGCTATGGTTTCGAGCGCATCCCCGCGCCGCAGCTTGATGCGCGCCTGCAAGGCATCCTTGCCGGCGAGCTGGCCCATGGCCTGGGCAATCGCTGCGCCATGCGCCTGGCGCTCGGCGTTTGAGCGATGATTTCATCCAAACGGCCATTGACGTAGAGTCGGATTACCCGCGGTAACGGACAACCCGATGGACAAGTACGCCCCCCGCCAGTGGCTCCCCCATGAGAAGCCCAGCCTGCCCGGCTCGCCCTCGACGCCGCTGCACGCCCCGGCCAAGCGCCTGGCCTTCGGCCTGGTCGGCCTGCTGGTGGCCATCACGGGCGGCCTGGGCAACGCCCTGGTGGTCGCCAACCTGCCGTTCCTGCAGGGCGCGCTGGGTGCCACCAGTGCCGAAATGGCCTGGCTGCCGGCGGCCTTCGTGATGACCAACGTGTCGATGAACCTGCTGCTGGTGAAGTTCCGCCAGGAGTTCGGCCTGCGCGCCTTCACCGAGGTGTTCCTGGTGCTCTATGCCCTGGTCACCCTCGCCCACCTGTTCGTCAATGACCTCAACTCGGCCATCGCCGTGCGCGCCGCCCATGGCATGGTCGGCGCCGCGCTGAGTTCGCTGGGCCTGTACTACATGATCCAGGCCTTCCCCGCGCAGTGGCGGCTCAAGGCGATGGTCCTGGGCCTTGGCGCCTCGCAGCTGGCGGTGCCGCTGGCCCGGGTGTTCTCCGAGGACCTGCTGCAGATCGCCGAGTGGCGGGGGCTGTACCTGTTCGAGCTGGGCCTGGCCCTGGCCGCGCTGGGCTGCGTGCTGCTGCTAAAGCTGCCCCCCGGCGATCGCTTCAAGACCTTCGAGCCCCTGGATTTCCTCACCTTCACCCTGATGGCCAGCGGCACCGCCCTGCTCTGCGCGGCGCTATCGCTGGGGCGCATCGACTGGTGGCTGGACGCGCCGTGGATCGGCGTCGCCCTGGCGTGCTCCATCGCCCTGATCCTCTCGGGCCTGGCCATCGAGCACAACCGCAGCAACCCGCTGCTGATGACCCGCTGGCTGGGCAGCGGCGCGATCATCCGCCTGGCCCTGTGCGTGATCCTGATCCGCATGGTGATCTCCGAGCAGTCCACCGGCGCCGTGGGTTTTCTCCAGGCACTGAACATGGGCAACGAGCAGATGCGCGCGCTGTACGCGGTGATGCTGCTGGGCGCGGTCACGGGGCTGACCACCAGCGCCCTGACCATCACCCCCCAGCACCTGGTGCTGCCGTTGTTCATCTCCCTGGCGGCCATGGCCACCGGCGCCTTCATGGACAGCACCTCGAGCAACCTGACCCGTCCGGCGCAGATGTACCTCAGCCAGTTCCTCCTGGCCTTCGGCAGCACGTTCTTCGTCGGCCCGTCGATGGCGCTGGGCATCGGCCATGTGCGCGCCAACCCGCGCAACCTGGTGAGCTTCTCGGTGCTGTTCGGTATCTGCAACAACCTCGGCGGACTGATCGGCTCAGCGCTGCTGGGCACCTTCCAGACCGTGCGCGAAAAATTCCACTCCAACCAGCTGATGGATCGCCTGAGCGCCCTGGAACCCTTGGTCAGCGCCCGCGTGCAGGGCGGTGGCGCCGGTTACGCCGGGGTGTTCGCCGACCCGGCGCTGCGCAACGAGGCCGGCATGCGCCTGCTGGCCAACGCTGCGACCCGCGAGGCCAATGTGCTGGCCTACAACGATGTGTTCATGCTGATCGGCGCCATCGCTATCCTGACCATGATCTGGATCTTCATCCGCAGCCTGTACCTGCGCTACAACCACTCCACCAGCGGTACCCCGAGCCGATGACCCAAGAGACGCCAACGACCACCACCACCGCCATCGCCGAAACCCCGGAAGGCGCGCAACCACCCAGCGAACCGACCAGCCCGGCGCGCAGCCGGCGGGTGCGCCTGCTGTCGTCGCTGAGCTTCGCCGCCGTGGCCGTGGCCGGCATCCTGCTGGTGCTGTACGCCTGGCGCCTGCCGCCGTTCAGCAGCGCCATCGAGAGCACCGAGAACGCCCTGGTGCGCGGCCAGGTGACGATCATCGGGCCACAGTTGGGCGGCTATATCGTCGAGGTGCCGGTGCACGACTTCCAGTTCGTCAAGCAGGGCGACCTGCTGGTGCGCCTGGATGACCGCATCTACACCCAGCGCCTGGCCCAATCCATCGCCCAGCTCAAACAGCAGGAAGCGGCGCTGGCCAACAACCTGCAGCAGCGCAACAGCGCCGAGGCCGGCATCGCCCAGCGTCAGGCCGCGATCAGCGACGCCGCGGCCCAGGCCGACAAGGCCAAGGCCGACCTGCAGCGCAACCAGGCGCTGGTCAGCGACGGCTCGGTGTCGCGCCGCGAACTGGACCTGAGCCGCGCCAGCCATGCCGCCGCCGTCGCCAGCCTGGCCCAGGCCAGGGCCGCGCTGGAAATCGCCCGCCAGGACCGCGAGACGGTAATCGTCAACCGTGCCGCGCTGCAGGCCTCGGTGGAGAATGCCAGGGCCGCCGTGGAGCTGGCCCGCATCGACCTGGACAACACCCGGGTCAAGGCGCCGCGGGACGGCCAGTTGGGGCAGATCGGCACCCGCCTGGGCGCCTACGTCAATCCCGGCGCGCAGTTGATGGCGCTGGTGCCGGACACCTTGTGGGTGATCGCCAACCTGAAGGAAACGCAGATGGCCAAGGTGCGCATCGGCCAACCGGCGACCTTCACCGTCGATGCGCTCAACCACCTGAAGCTGCGCGGCCACGTGCAGCAGATCTCCCCGGCCACCGGCTCGGAATTCGCCCTGCTGCAGGCCGACAACGCCACCGGCAACTTCGTCAAGATCGCCCAGCGCATCCCGGTGCGGATCACCGTCGATGGCGACCAGCCCGAGGCCAGGCAGCTGCGGCCGGGGATGTCGGTGGTGGTGAGCATCGATACCCGGGACAGGTGACTGGCCTACAGGCTGACGCCGAGTGCCCGGCGCACCTGCTCGCCACGGGCATCGTCCACCGCGCTGACCAGGGCGAAGTTGTAGTCACCGTGGGACCAGTAGCGGGCCTGCAACTGGCCGTCGGTGCGCTGGCCGCTGGGCATGCGCTCGAAGTGCTCGCCGGGCGAGCGCAGGAACAGGCTGATGCGCAGCCCTTGGCGGTCCTGGAACACCAGCAGCGCCGCCGGCCCCGCCTCGTTGCTCAGCAGGCGTGCGCCCACCGGCTGCAGACCATAGCCAGACAGGTCCGGCAATTGGCCGACACGGTTGAAGTGACGTCCCAGCCAGGCCTGCAGCCGCGCCGGATCACTGGCCTGGATATCCAGCGTGCTTGCATCGGCGAACAATCGGTGGGCCTCCACCGCATCGGCCATGGGCAACATGCCGGCGAACAGCGTCGCCTCACGTGCCTGCCAGCCGCCCAGGCCGCCCAGGCCCACGGCCAGCAGCAATACCGCCGCCTGTGCCAGGCGCCATTGCCGACGCTGGCGCAGGCGGCGGCGCAGGGGCGCCAGGTCCAGCGCCGGATCGCTGGGCTGCTCGCCGAAGCCGGCCAGGGCCGCCCGCAGGCGCCGGGCATCGCCGCGCCAGGCCTCGATCCGCGCCGCATCCTCGGGATTGACCGCCAGCCACGCCTCGACCTCGGCCCGGCGAGCCGGCTCCAGGCGCTCGTCGACATAGGCGTGCAACTCGTGCTCGGTGGGGATCAGGCGCGTCATTTGAGTCTCCGCAGGGCCGGGGGCGTGGGGTTGCCCTCGGTCAGTTCACGCAGGGCAGCACGGGCACGCGACAGGCGCGACATCACCGTGCCGATGGGAATGCCGAGGGTGTCGGCCGCCTCCTTGTAGCTCAGGCCTTCGACGCTGACCAGCAGCAACAGGGCGCGTTGCTCCGCCGACAGCCGGGCGAAGGCGCGCAGATCGGCCTGGGCCAGGACGATGCTCTCGATCTCGCCACCGGCCGGTTCCTCGGCCTGGCCCCGACCGAACCAGGCCAGCCAACGGGCGTGCAGGCGCTCGCGGCGCTTGCCGTCGAGGAACAGCCGGTAAAGGATGGTGAACAGCCAGGGCCGCAGGCTGTCGGCGTCGCGCTGCTGGCCACGGCGGCTCAGGGCACGCTCGACCGTGGCCTGGACCAGGTCGTCGGCGCCGCCGGGCTCGCGGGTCAGCCACAGGGCGAAGCGGCGCAGGCGTTGCAGCAGCTCGCGCCATTGTTGGTCGTCCAGATCGTGCATGGTCGGGTTCCGGGCCCCAATGGGCAGTCAGTGTAATGGGCAGACGGCCCGGCACGAAATCTATTCCCCCGGCGGGAATAAATCGTTCGCCCTTGCGTCGTACCGGCTCATCCCACCTGACCGGAGCGTCCCCATGACCACTCCCCTGCATGGCACCGCCAAGGCCCTGCGCCTGGCCGCCATCGGCGCCACCCTCGCCGCCCTCGGAGCGGGCTTCGCCTATGCCGCCGGCTGGATCGGCGCGCCAGGGCTGACCCCGCAGCGCATCATCGACACCTTCGAGGCTCAGGCCGGCCATTATCCCGGCTATCGGAAAAACCATGCCAAAGGCCTGTGCGTCAGCGGTTACTTCCAGGCCAGCGGGCAGGCTGCGGCGCTCTCCAGCGCCCGCGTCTTCAGCCAGGCCCAGGTGCCGGTGATCGGTCGTTTCGCCATCGGCGGCGCCAACCCCTTCGCCCCGGACACCGCCATACCGGTACGCAGCCTGGCCATCCAGTTGAGCAGCGACGACGGCCAGGTCTGGCGCACCGGCATGAACAACCCGCCGGTGCTGGCGGTGAGCACGCCCGAGGCGTTCTACCAGCAGGTGCTGGCCGGGGCGCCCGACCCGGCCACCGGCAAGCCGGACCCAGCGAAGCTGCAGGCGTTTTTCGCCAGCCACCCGGAAAGCGCGGCGTTTCGCCAGTGGGCGGCCAGCTACAAGCCCAGCGACAGCTTCGCCAGCACCGCCTACAACAGCATCAATGCCTTTCGCCTGATCGATGCCCAGGGCAACGCCCACCCGGTACGCTGGGCCCTGGAGCCGCAGACAGCGTTCGCTGCCCTGCCCGCCCAGGTCGATGACCAGCAGTTCCTCCAGCACGACCTGCAGCAACGCCTGGCCCAGGGCCCGCTGCGCTGGACCCTGCGCCTGACCCTGGCCGAGCCCGGCGACCCGGTGGACGACCCTGCCCGTCCCTGGCCCGTCGAACGTCGCAGCATCGACGCCGGCACCCTGGTGCTGGAACGGGTCGACGGCCCCGAGCAAGGCGCTTGCCGCGACCTGAACTTCGACCCGCTGATCCTGCCCCACGGCATCGAACCGTCCGCCGACCCGATCCTCGCCGCCCGCTCGGCCGCCTATTCAGTGTCGTTCAACCGCCGCAGCCACGAAGCGCTGAGCGAAGGAGCCCGCCCATGACCGCCACCGCCTTCCACCCCCTGGCCCGCCTGCTGCACTGGCTGATGGCCGCGCTGATCCTGGCCATGCTGTTCATCGGCGTGAACATGGTCGGCGACCTGTCGCCACGGCATCCGCTGCTGGTCGAGCTGCACAAGGCCACAGGCCTGGCCCTGCTGGTGCTGGTGATCCTGCGTATCGCCTTGCGCCTGGCCCTGCCACACCCGGCGCTGCCCGGCGACCTGCCGCGCCTGCAACGGCTGGCCGCCGGCGCCTCGCACCTGCTGCTGTACGGCCTGATGCTGGCCATGCCGCTGCTCGGCTGGGCCATGCTCTCGGCCGGTGGCTATCCACGGCCCCTGCAACTGCCCGCCATCGCCCCCCACGACTTGCAGTTGTACGCCATACTGCGCCAGGCCCACGGCTGGGCCGGCTACCTGCTGTTCGCCACCGTGCTGCTGCACCTGGGGGCGGCGTTGGTGCATGCCCTGGTGCGCCGCGACGGCGTCTTGCGTAGCATGTGGCCAGGCCCGCTGCGCCGCAGTGAATGAGCATTGCCGGGGTCGACACATGTAAATAATTATTACTAACATTGGCGCTCATTTCGTCGAACTGCCCCGGACTGCCCCATGAACGTTGCAAAGGACCCTGCCGCCTTGACCCCGTCCAGCACCCTGGACCTGCGTCCACTGATGCTGGTGAACATGGCCTGCACCATGTCGATGATGGCCTTCGTCGCCCTGATCGGCCCCATCGCCCGCCTGCTGGGCATGGCCACCTGGCAGGCCGGCGCGGCGGTGACCGTGGCCGGCGTGGTCTGGGTGCTGCTGGCGCGGCCCTGGGGGCGCCTGGCCGACCGCTATGGCCGGCGCCGCGTACTGTTGCTGGGCAGCGGCGGCTTCACCCTGGCCTACTGGGTGCTGTGCCTGTTCATCGACGGCGCATTGCGCTGGCTGCCGGGCGCGAGCGTGGCGTTCTTCGGGCTGATGCTGGCCCGCGGCCTGATCGGCGCCTTCTATGCCGCGCTGCCGGTGGGCGGCAATGCCCTGATTGCCGACCATGTCGAGCCCCAGCGCCGGGCGCGGGCCATGGCTTCGCTGGGCGCGGCCAATGCCGTCGGCCTGGTGGTCGGCCCGGCACTGGCCGCGCTGCTGTCGCGCTACAGCCTGAGCCTGCCGTTCTATGCCATGTCGCTGCTGCCGGCCACGGCGTTCGTGGTGCTGCTGTTCAAGCTCAAGCCGCAGCCACTGGCACACGTTCATGCGCCCAATCCGGTGCGCCTGTCCGATCCACGCCTGCGCCGCCCGTTGCTGGTGGCCTTCAGCGCCATGCTGAGCATCACCGTGTCGCAGATCGCCGTCGGTTTCTTCGCCCTCGATCGCCTGCACCTGGAGGCCGGCGACGCCGCCCAGGCCGCGGGCATCGCCCTGACCTGCGTGGGCGTGGCGCTGATGCTGGCGCAGGTGTTCCTGCGCAGGCTCGAGTGGCCGCCGGCGAAAATGATCCGTGTCGGCGCCAGCATCTCCGGCCTGGGCTTCGCTGCCGCAGCGCTGGCAACCCACGCACCCTGGCTGTGGAGCGCATTCTTCGTCGCCGCGTTTGGCATGGGCTTCGTCTTCCCGGCATTCTCCGCCCTGGCGGCCAACGCCATGCACGCCAGCGAACAGGGTGCCACGGCCGGCTCGATCGGCGCCGCCCAGGGCATGGGCGCGGTGATCGGGCCGCTGGCCGGCACTCTGGTCTATGCCCTCGACCCGCGCCTGCCGTTCCTTGCCGTGGGTGCCCTGCTGTTGTTGGTGGGGCTGTGGCCGGCAGCGAGCGACCAGCGTCACTGAGACGCACAGCGCGCAAGCCTGCAGAGTGTGTTTTAATGCCTCGCCCATTATTTTTGACACCTCTGCAAACAAGGCGGCTATGGACACGGGGACACGACTCAAACTGGTGCGTGAACGCAACAACCTCTCCCAACGGGAACTGGCCCGCCGCAGCGGGCTGACCAACTCGACGATCTCGCAGATCGAGCAGAACCGGGTCAGCCCTTCGGTCAGTTCCCTCAAGAAACTGCTCGAAGGGATCCCCATGTCCCTGGCGGAGTTCTTCAGTTTCGACGAGCCGGTGCGCGAGGAACGTTACGTTTTCCGTGGCGGCGAGCAGCCCGACCTGGGCCGTAACGGCCTGCGCATGCTGCTGGTCGGTGCGAGTGTCGAAGGCCGGCAGATGCGCATGCTGCGCGAGCTGTATGCGCCGGGCGCCGATTCCGGCGAGCCGATCGTCCACGCCGAAGGCGAGGAATGCGGCCTGGTCACCCGAGGCACCATGGAGCTGTGGGTCGATGGCCAGGTCAGCGTGCTTAACGCCGGCGATGGTTACTACATCCCTACCACCCTGCCCCACACCTTCAAGAACATCGGCCCCGACGAGGCCGAGATCATCAGCGCCAATACCCCGGCGAACTTCTGATCCGCCCATGACCACCGTCGCCAGCCGTGAGGCGTACCAGTGCCTGCGTGACGCCGCCCTTGGCGTCCGATCGCTGGTAACGGTCGCCCGCCTGGCCGGCGGGCAGGTCGAGGTGCTAGTCGACGGCTGGCGCCTGAGCCTGGTGCTGGACAGCGAGGGACTGGCCCACTGCAGCCACTGCCAGAGCCCGGATGGGCGCCAGGGCACGCTGGACGACTGGCACCGCTATGGCACCAATCCGGTGGATCACCTGAGCCTCTGGGAACGCGATCAAATAGAACGACTGTTGGTCTGATCCCCTGTAGGAGCGGCCTTGTGCCGCGAATGGGGCGCGAAGCGGCCCCAGGGTTTCAGCGTTGACGCAAAGATCGCCGGGGCCGCTTCGCGCCCCTTTCGCGGCACAAGGCCGCTCCTACAGGGGGGTGGCATGGCCAGATCGTCATGCCTGCCGGGCCAAAGCCTGCTCGACGAAATCCAGCCGGTCCTGGCCGAAGAACATCTGCCCGTCGACGAAGAATGTCGGCGCCCCGAACACGCCACGTTCGACCGCCTCCTCGGTAGCTTTGCGCAAGGCGTCCTTGACCTCGGGTCGCACGGCCAGCTCCTGGAACATCTCGGCCTCGAAGCCTCCTGCGGCCAAGGTCATACCCAATACCGCAGGGTCTGCCAGATTGCGCCCGTGCACGAACAGCCCTTCGAACAGCACCTTCAACAGCGCTTCGAAACGTTCCTCGGCAAACAACTGGACGCCAGTCAGCCCGCGCATCAAGGTCAGGGTGTTGACCGGAAACCCTGGCGGCAGGGTCAGGGGCACGCCATAGCGGTCGGCGTAGCGCTTGAGGTCGATGCGCATATAGCGCCCCTTGGCCGGCACCATGACCGGCGAGGCGTTGCCGGTGGCCTGGAACACCCCGCCCAGCAGAATCGGCTTGTACACCAACCGCGCCCCGTGACGCGCGCACAGGGCGGGTAGCTGGGTCGAGGCCAGGTAAGTGGCCGGGCTGCCCAGGTCCAGGAAGAACTCGACGGTCTTGCTCATGATTCGTTCCTTGTATGAGGGTGGGACTTACCAGCGCTCCATCCACGGGCGCAGGTCAAGTTCGAAGGTCCAGGCATCCCGTGGCTGGGCATGCAGGAACCAGTAGCTGTCGGCGATGTGCGCCGGGTCCAGGATGCCGTCCTGGTCCTTGAGCGCATAGCGTTCGGGGAAGCTGTCGCGGATGAACGCGGTGTCGATGGCGCCGTCGACCACCACATGGGCGACATGGATGTTGCGCGGCCCAAGCTCCCGCGCCATGCTCTGGGCCAAGGCGCGCAGGCCATGCTTGGCCCCGGCGAAGGCGGCGAAACCGGCCGCCCCGCGGGTACCGGCGGTGGCGCCGGTAAAGACGATGGTGCCGCGCTCGCGGGTCACCATGCGCCGGGCGACCGCCTGGGCGGTGAGAAAGCCGGCGAAGCAGGCCATTTCCCAGATCTTGAAGTACTTGCGCGGGGTTTCCTCGAGAATGCTGCACGGAACATTGGCGCCGATGTTGAAGACAAAGGCGTCAATCGGGCCGATATCACGCTCGATGGTCTCGACCAGCTCGGCCACCTCCTCTTCCTTGCGCGCATCGGACCCAAAGCCATGGGCCTGCCCGCCCGCGGCGCGGATCTCATCGACCAGCGGCTGCAGTTTTTCCACCTGGCGCCGGGTCACGCAGGCGACATACCCCTCGCGGGCGAAACGCTTGGCGATCTCGCCCCCGGTGGCGTCGCCCGCGCCGATCACCAGCACGACCTTTTGTTGTTCTGCCATGGACCGCTCCATTGATGAATGATCGTTTAGTAAACGAACGCTATGCTACGATCAGCCTATCGTCAAGCCCGCGCCAAGAGGTTCCGCGCATGCGCTACAGCACCGACCACAAGCAACAGACCCGCGAAAAGCTGCTGGCCAGCAGCGGCGCCCTGGCCAAGCGCGGGGGTTTCGCCGCCACCGGCGTGGCCGGGCTGATGAAGGCCATCGGCCTGACCGGCGGCGCCTTCTACAACCATTTCCCGTCCAAGGACGACCTGTTCAGCGAGATCGTCCGCCGCGAACTGGCCAACAGCCCGTTGGCGCGTCTGGTCGAGCGTGGCACCGATCGGCCCCGGCTCAAGCGCCTGCTCGAGCAATACCTGAGCCTGGCCCACCTGCACAATGCCGAGGGCGGCTGCCCACTGCCGCCACTGGGGGTGGAGATCGCCCGCGCCGAGCGACCGGTGCGCGAACAGGCCGAACACTGGCTGGTGGAGCTGCACCAGGCGTGGAGCGAGACCCTCGACGACTCCGAGCTGGCCTGGGCCTTGCTCAGTCAGTGCGTCGGCGCACTGGTGGTGGGCCGTATGCTGGCCAGCGAGCCGGTGCAGGCGCAGGTGCTGGACGCCAGCCGCAAACTGGTCGGACGGGTCTTCGATGAGGCTCGCTAGTACGCTGCTGGGACTGCTGTTGACTCTGCCCGCCTTCGCCCAGGACAACTGCCCGGTCGGGCAATACCAGGTATGCCTGGTGGTGTGTTTCTGCGCGCCCATCGACCCCAACCAGGGCGGCCAGGTGCTGCAGGATGTCGAGCGCATGGCCAGCGGCAGCCTGGTATTCGCCCTACGCCAGGCTCGCGATGAGGCCACCGCCAGCGGCAGCCAGCCGATCCCCCTGCATGTCCGTGCCCAGCTCGAGCCCTGGTACGATTTCGCCGTGCTCGACGCGGCGCGCTACCGGGTGGGCGATGAACAGCAGATCAGCGCCGCCAACGCATTGCTGCAGAACCCGGACGTCAACGCGGTGACCCTGATCGACACCATCATTTTCCGTCGCAGCGCCGATGCCGAGGACAACGTGGCGCTGTGGGCCCATGAGCTCAAGCATGTGCAGCAGTACCAGGAACTGGGGGTGGAGGAATTCGCCAGGCGCTATACCCGGGATTACCAGGCACTGGAGGGGCCGGCCTACGAGATCGAGGCGAAAGTGGCCAAGGCGTTGCGTGAGAAGGCATCCGGCGGGCCACGCTGACTGCCGAATTACACCATCCCCCTGTAGGAGCGGCCTTGTGCCGCGAAAGGGCTGCTAAGCAGCCCCGGCAATTGATGCGTCAACGCTGAAATCCTGGGGCTGCTGCGCAGCCCTTTCGCGGCGCAAGGCCGCTCCTACACGGGGTGATGCCGGCCTGAAACCATGCGTCCGGATCGATGACGGCACCCGACCTATCATTGCGCGTGATAATAACCTTCGCTCCGTTTGATTCGTGCGCCACGTGCAAGACACTCACACTCCGCCCACTACTAATACATTGGCGGAGTTCTCCATGGATCACTCACTCAAACCCTTGCGCTTCCCCCTCGCTGCCCTGGCAGTGGTGGTGCTCAGCGCTTGTGGTCGCACCCCCGACGCCGTGCAGGCTCCCGCCGCGCCCAAGGTCAGCGTAGCCAAGGTGATCGAACAGCCGATCAACGAATGGGACGAGTTCACCGGCCGCCTCGAAGCGCCGGAAACCGTCGAGGTACGTCCACGGGTGTCCGGCCAGATCGACCAGGTGGCCTTCACCGAAGGCGCCCAGGTCAAGAAAGGCGACCTGCTGTTCCAGATCGACCCACGCCCGTTCCAGGCAGAAGTGCGCCGCCTCGAAGCCCAGCTGCAACAGGCCAAGGCCACCGCCATCCGCAGCGCCAACGAAGCCCGCCGTGGCGAGCGCCTGCGCGACAGCAACGCGATTTCTGCGGAACTGGCCGAGTCGCGCAGCAGCGCCGCCGCCGAAGCCCGCGCCGGGGTCGACGCGATCCAGGCCCAGCTCGACCTGGCCCGCCTGAACCTGAGCTTCACCCGCGTTACCGCGCCGATCAGTGGCCGCGTCAGCCGCGCCCAGTTCACCGCCGGCAACATCGTCAGCGCCGACGTCACCCCGCTGACCAGCGTGGTCTCCACCGACAAGGTGTACGCCTACTTCGACGCCGACGAGCGCGTGTACCTCAAGTACAGCCAGCTCGCCCGCGACGGCCAGCGCGGCCAGAGCACCCCGGTGTACCTGGGCCTGACCAACGAGACCGGCAACCCGCACCTGGGCCAGATGAACTTCGTCGACAACCAGGTCAACCCGCGCACCGGCACCATCCGTGGCCGCGCCGTGTTCGACAACCGCGACGGCCAGTTCACCCCGGGCCTGTACGCGCGCCTGAAGCTGGTCGGCAGCGCCCAGTACGACGCCGTGCTGATCAACGACGAAGCGGTCGGCACCGACCTTGGCAAGAAGTTCGTGCTGGTCATGGACAAGGACAACAAGGCCGCCTACCGCGCCGTGGAACTGGGACCCAAGCTCGAAGGCCTGCGCATCGTGCGCAGTGGCCTGGCCAAGGACGACCGCATCGTGGTCAAGGGCCTGCAGCGCGTGCGCCCGGGCTCGCCGGTCACCCCTGAGGAAACGCCGATGGCCAGCGAGCAGACCCTCGCCGCCCTCGCCCAGCAGCGCCAGGCCCTGGAGGCCAGCAACCCGGCGCCGAAGGTTGCCGGCGCCAATGTCAAAGTCGCCAGCGCCCAAGCGCCGCGCGGTTAAGGGACAACACCGATGAACTTTTCGAAATTCTTCATTACCCGGCCGATTTTCGCCGCGGTGCTGTCGCTGGTGCTGCTGATCGCGGGCTCGATCTCGCTGTTCCAGCTGCCGATCAGCGAATACCCCGAAGTGGTGCCGCCCACCGTGGTGGTGCGCGCCAACTTCCCCGGCGCCAACCCCAAGGTGATCGGCGAGACCGTCGCAGCGCCCTTGGAGCAGGCCATCACCGGTGTCGAGAACATGCTGTACATGTCCTCGCAGTCCACCGCCGACGGCAAGCTGACCCTGACCATCACCTTCGCCCTGGGCACCGACCTGGACAACGCCCAGGTGCAGGTGCAGAACCGCGTGACCCGTACCCAGCCCAAGCTGCCGGAAGAGGTGACGCGCATCGGCATCACCGTCGACAAGGCCTCGCCCGACCTGACCATGGTCGTGCACCTGACCTCGCCGGACAACCGCTACGACATGCTCTACCTGTCCAACTACGCCATCCTCAACATCAAGGATGAGCTGGCGCGCCTCGGTGGCGTCGGTGACGTGCAGCTGTTCGGCATGGGCGACTACTCGCTGCGGGTGTGGCTCGACCCGAACAAGACCGCTTCGCGCAACCTGACCGCCAGCGACGTGGTGGCCGCCATTCGCGAGCAGAACCGCCAGGTCGCCGCCGGCCAGCTGGGCGCCCCGCCCGCCCCGGGCTCGACCAGCTTCCAGCTGTCGATCAACACTCAAGGTCGCCTGGTCAACGAGGAAGAGTTCGAGAACATCATCATCCGTGCCGGTGCCAATGGCGAGATCACGCGCTTGAAGGACATCGCCCGGGTCGAGCTCGGCTCCAGCCAGTATGCCCTGCGCTCGCTGCTGAACAACCAGCCGGCGGTGGCCATCCCGATCTTCCAGCGCCCAGGCTCCAACGCCATCGAGATCTCCGACGAAGTGCGGGCGAAGATGGCCGAACTGAAGAAAGAGTTCCCGGAAGGCATGGACTACAGCATCGTCTATGACCCGACCGTGTTCGTTCGTGGCTCCATCGAAGCCGTGGTGCACACCCTGTTCGAAGCGCTGATCCTGGTCGTGCTGGTGGTGATCCTGTTCCTGCAGACCTGGCGCGCCTCGATCATCCCGCTGATGGCCGTGCCCGTCTCGCTGATCGGCACCTTCGCGGTGATGCACCTGTTCGGCTTCTCGCTCAACGCGCTGTCGCTGTTCGGCCTGGTGCTGGCCATCGGTATCGTGGTGGACGACGCCATCGTCGTGGTGGAGAACGTCGAGCGTAACATCGGCCTTGGCCTGAAACCGCTGGAAGCCACGCAGAAGGCCATGAGCGAAGTGACCGGCCCGATCATCGCCACCGCCCTGGTGCTGTGCGCCGTGTTCGTGCCTGCCGCGTTCATCTCCGGCCTCACCGGGCAGTTCTACAAGCAGTTCGCCCTGACCATCGCCATCTCCACCGTGATCTCGGCATTCAACTCGCTGACCCTGTCGCCGGCCCTGGCCGCCGTGCTGCTGAAGGACCACCACGCGCCCAAGGACCGTTTCTCGCGCTTCCTGGAAAAACTGCTGGGCAGCTGGCTGTTCGCCCCGTTCAACCGCTTCTTCGACCGCGCCAGCCATGGCTATGTCGGCGGCGTGCGCCGGGTCATCCGCTCCAGCGGCATTGCCCTGTTCGTCTATGCAGGTCTCATGGGCCTGACCTACCTGGGCTTCTCGTCCACCCCGACCGGCTTCGTCCCGGCCCAGGACAAGCAGTACCTGGTGGCCTTCGCCCAGCTGCCTGACGCCGCCAGCCTCGACCGTACCGAGGCGGTGATCAAGAAAATGAGCGAGATCGCCCTCAAGCAACCGGGCGTGGCTGATTCGGTGGCCTTCCCGGGCCTGTCGATCAACGGCTTCACCAACAGCCCGAACAGCGGCATCGTGTTCACCCCGCTCAAGCCGTTCGATGAGCGCAAGGACCCGAGCCAGTCGGCGGCGGCCATCGCGGCAGCCCTGAACGCCCAGTTCGCCGATATCCAGGACGCCTACATCGCGATCTTCCCGCCTCCGCCGGTCCAAGGCCTGGGCACCATCGGCGGCTTCCGCCTGCAGATCGAGGACCGCGGCAACCTGGGCTACGAAGCGCTGTACAAAGAGACCCAGAACATCATCGCCAAGAGCCACAACGTGCCGGAACTGGCGGGCCTGTTCACCAGCTACCAGGTCAACGTGCCGCAGGTCGATGCCGCCATCGACCGGGAAAAGGCCAAGACCCACGGCGTGGCAATCAATGACATCTTCGACACCCTGCAGGTCTACCTGGGCTCGCTGTACACCAACGACTTCAACCGCTTTGGCCGCACTTACCAGGTCAACGTCCAGGCCGAGCAGCAGTTCCGCCTCGACGCCGAGCAGATCGGCCAGCTGAAGGTGCGCAACAACCTGGGCGAGATGATCCCGCTGGCGACCTTCCTCAAGGTCAGCGACACCTCCGGGCCTGACCGGGTCATGCACTACAACGGCTTCATCACCGCCGAGATCAACGGTGCCGCGGCCCCAGGCTACAGCTCCGGCCAGGCCGAGGCGGCGATCGAGAAACTGCTCAAGGAGGAACTGCCCAACGGCATGACCTTCGAATGGACCGACCTGACCTACCAGCAGATCCTCTCAGGCAACACCGCGCTGTTCGTGTTCCCGCTCTGCGTGCTGCTGGCCTTCCTGGTGCTGGCCGCCCAGTACGAGAGCTGGAGCCTGCCGCTGGCGGTGATCCTGATCGTGCCGATGACCCTGCTGTCGGCCATCACCGGGGTGATCGTCTCCGGTGGCGACAACAACATCTTCACCCAGATCGGCTTGATCGTACTGGTGGGCCTGGCGTGCAAGAACGCGATCCTGATTGTCGAGTTCGCCAAGGATGAACAGGCCAAGGGCCTCGACCCGCTGGCTGCGGTACTGGAAGCCTGCCGCCTGCGTCTGCGGCCGATCCTGATGACCTCGATCGCCTTCATCATGGGCGTGGTGCCGCTGGTGTTCAGCTCCGGCGCCGGTTCCGAGATGCGTCACGCCATGGGTGTGGCGGTGTTCTCGGGGATGATCGGGGTGACCGTGTTCGGCCTGTTCCTGACCCCGGTGTTCTTCTTCCTGATCCGCCGTTTCGTCGAGCGTCGCCAGGCACGCAAGGCCGGGCACGCAGTGGCGCTGGAGAACCATGCATGAAGTTGCTCAACCCCCTGACCCCGAGCCTGCTGGCACTGGCCCTGGCGGCCTGCGCGGTGGGTCCGGACTACAAGGCCCCGCTGACCGAACCGGCCAAGCTGGACGCCGGCCTTGAAGCCAAAGCCTATGACCGCAGCCGCTTCGAGAGCGTGTGGTGGAAACAGTTCGACGACCCGGTGCTGAACCAGTTGGTGCAGGCATCGCTGGACGGCAACCGCGACCTGCGCGTGGCCTTCGCCCGCCTGAAGGCCGCGCGCTCGATCCGCGAGGACGCCGCCAACGACCAGTTGCCGGTGGTCACCAGCCGTGCCAGCAGCGACCTGGGCAAGGGCCAGGTGCCTGGCCAGACCGAGCGCCGGGTCAACAGCGAGCGCTATGACCTGGGCCTGGACATGGCCTGGGAGCTCGACCTGTTCGGCCGCATCCAGCGCCAGATCGAAGCCAGCGAAGCGCAGGAAGCCGCCGCCGAGGCCGACCTGCAGCAGCTGCAGGTCAGCCTGATCGCCGAACTGGTCGACGCTTATGGCCAGTTGCGCGGCGCCCAGTTGCGCGAGCAGATCGCCGTGGCCAACCTCAAGACCCAGCAGCAGTCGCGGGACATCACCGTGACCCTGCGCGATACCGGGGTCGGCAACGAGCTCGACGTGGTCCGCGCCGACGCCCGCCTGGCGGGTGTCGAAGCCACCGTGCCACAGCTGCAGGCCGAACAGGTACGGGCGAAGAACCGCATCGCCACCCTGCTCGGCCAGCGCCCGGACGCCCTGAGCGTGGACCTGGCGCCCAAGGCCCTGCCCGCCATAGCCAAGGCCTTGCCGGTGGGCGACCCCGGCGAGCTGCTGCGCCGCCGCCCGGACATCCGCAGCGCCGAGCGCCAGCTGGCGGCGGCCACGGCCAACGTCGGCGTGGCCACCGCCGACCTGTTCCCACGGGTCAGCTTGAGCGGCTTCCTCGGCTTCACCGCCGCGCGCGGCTCGCAGATCGGCTCCTCGGCTGCCAATGCCTGGGCGCTGGGCCCGAGCATCACCTGGGCAGCCTTCGACCTGGGCAGCGTGCGCGCCCGCCTGCGCGGCGCCAAGGCCGATGCCGAGGGTGCCCTGGCCAACTACGAACAGCAGGTGCTGCTGGCCCTGGAGGAATCCTCCAATGCCTTCAGCGACTACGGCAAGCGCCAACAGCGCCTGCTGGCGCTGATGCGCCAGAGCGACGCCAGCCGCAAGGCGGCGGAACTGGCCTCGGTGCGCTACCGCGAAGGTACGGTGGACTACCTGGTGCTGCTCGACGCCGAGCGCGAACGCCTGAGCGCCGAAGACGCCCAGGCCCAGGGCGAGGTCGAGCTGTACAGCGGCATCGTCGCGATCTACAAGGCGCTGGGCGGCGGCTGGCAACCCGACGTGGTGGCCAGCTCGCGCTGATCGCCCCCTGATGTGAAGACTCCTTTGGTTGGTTCCTCCCCCAACCGTTTGCCCCGAAGGCCTTGGTCTTCGGGGCTTTTTTATGCTGCTCCAAAGGCCCTGCACGCCCCTCTGTAGGAGCGGCCTTGTGCCGCGAAAGGGCTGCGTTGCAGCCCCGGCGATTGATGTGTCAACGCTGAACCCCTGGGGCCGCTACGCAGCCCTTTCGCGGCACAAGGCCGCTCCTACAGGGGAAACGGTCAACGTGCGTGCCACATCTGGACAGCCCTTCAAAAAGCAACCTCCCTGGCCCGCGCAATCGCCGCCTGTATCGCCCCCCGCGCCTGCGGGCTGTTCTTCCAGCAACTGCTGCCCACCAGCCCGGCCGCCTCGCTGACGATCTGCAGGGCATCGGCCCCGGCCAGTCGTGCCAGCGAGTCATAACCCAACTGCTCGAGCCGCTGCACCACGGTCGGCCCCACGCCCTTGACCGCCAGCAATACCGCCCGCTCATCCGCGCTGAACGCCATCTTCACCTCCCTGTGCCGCCATGGCTTTGCAAGTCCCGCGAATAATGGCATATATCGTGATCTGCCCGCCCACCTTCCCCAGGAGACTTCCCATGCTCGGCGTGACCGACTACGGCGCTTTCGTGATCGCGTTCCTCATCCTCCTGGCGATCCCCGGCCCCGGCAACTTCGCCCTGATCACCGCCACCGGCAAGGGCGGCATCAAGGGCGGCCTGGCCGCCACCTTCGGGGTGATCCTCGGCGACCAGGTGCTGATGTGGCTGGCGGTGGCCGGCGTCGCCACCCTGCTGGCCACCTACCCGGCCGCCTTCCATGTGGTGCAGTGGGCCGGCGCCGCCTACCTGGCCTGGCTCGGCCTGCGCATGGTGCTGAGCAAGCCCGGCGGTGCGCCGCGCGACAGCGGCATGGCCAGCGGCCGCTACCTGCGCCAGACCATGATGATCACCCTGCTCAACCCCAAGGCGATCATGTTCTACATGGCGTTCTTCCCGCTGTTCATCGACCCGGTGCGCCACCAGGGCGTGGTGACCTTCGCCTTCATGGCGCTGACCGTGGCCGGCCTGACCCTGCTCTACGGCCTGGTGGCGGTGCTGCTCACCCACCGCCTGGCCGAGCGCATGCGCGCCAGCCCGCGGGTGACGCATGCCCTGGAGCGCCTGGCCGGTGTCTGTCTGGTGGGCTTTGGTATCAAGCTGGCGGCGATGCGCTGAGGCTCAGGCGTCGCGCAGCAGGTCGTGGGCGTCGAGCAGGCGGAAGGCTACCTGCGGATTGCGCTCGAGGCCACGGCGAATGGCGGCCGGGATCGACTGGCGGGTCTTGCGGCACAGGCCTGTCTGCGCCGCAAGCTCGATGACGATGCCGCGCATGGTGCGCACCTCGTTGAAGCCAGGGGCGATATGCACGCGGATGCCCAGTTGTTCGTAGAGGCGCGCCTGCAGGTGCTGCAGGTCCTCCAGATCCTTCAGATTTTCCAGGCGTTCGACTAGGCGCTTCTCCTCCTCGCGGGTGAGCAGCAGGATGCGTCGCTCGGGGCCGTCGGCCAGGCGTTCGCGGCCGCAGTCGCAGGCGCCCGGTGGACAAGGATGGCGTTGGGGAGGCAGGTTGGTCATGGGGCAAGGATAGTCGCTACTCGACGACTGCAGGAAGAGGCCGCGACCTCTCCTGACTATCCTCCCGCCAGCAAACTCCGGTCGAACATGAACGCCCCGCTCCCCTGTGGGGTATGTCGGTACAGTTGCTGTGGCCGCCCCAGCCTGGGCTGGTTCTTCTCTCCGGTGTCCTGCACCCAACCTTCGCTCTTCATGCGCTCCAGACGTTTGCGCATTGAGGTGTTGTTGACCGGCTGTCCCAGGCACGCCTGCGCGGCGGCCAGGGCGTCCAGCACGGTGAAGCGCTCGGGTGCCAGATACAACGGTAGGTTGGTGTACACGGCCTTGGCCGCCAGCCGTTCATAGGCGCGCTCGACCAGCAGGCGATGATCGAACGGCAACGGCGGCTCATTATCCAGGACGCCTTGCAGATCGAAGAAGGCAATCTGCTGATCCTCGACCACGACCGCAGGGTCGAGTAACGCCAGGTAGTAAGTACTCAATGTCCAGCCCCGTGGGTCGCGGGAAGCATTGCCCTCGGTGCCGACCTGCTCCAGGTGGCGCGGGTACACCTTGGCCTTTTCCGCAAGTGCCCGGCAGGCGGCGGCATCCAGGTTGTTGTCCGCAGTACTGCCATTGACGATGACGCCCGGCAAGGCCCACTGGCCCTTGTAGGGCGTGCGTTGGCGCTGGTGCAGCAGGACCTGCAGGCGCTGGCTCTCAGGCGTCAGGCGCAGGGCGACGATATCCACGCTGGCCAGGACTTCTGCGCTGCTCAAGATGGCACTCCATTTTCAAATACGCAAATATTCCACCAGGGCAATTAAGTTGGTCAAGTATAAAACTTAATTAAGGATATGGCTTGACACACTTAATGCACCAGGTGAAATATATGGCCATCCAAGCGAGAGGAGGCCCCAAATGAACATTGCCAGCTTCGACGTCGACGCGCAGAACGGCTTCACCGCCAACGCACCCCATGAGCTACCCGTTCCGGGCGGCCACCTGATCGCCCCCGCGCTCAACACCATGGCCCAACGCGCCTCGCTGCGCCTGGGCAGCAAGGACGCCCACCCGGCCAACGCCGCCTGGGTGGTCGCCGAGCCGGGCCAGATGCTGCAACCACTGACCTTGGCCAATGCCGACCTGACCTGGGTCAGCCACTGCGTCCCCGGCACGCCGGGCTTCGAGCTGCTGCCCGGCCTGCCCGCCCCCATCGATTACGACTACTTCGTCTGGAAAGGCGTAGAACCCGACCTGCACCCCTACGGCGCCTGCTACCACGACCTGGCCGAGCGCCGCTCCACCGGCGTCATCGAGTACCTCAAGGTGCAGCAGGTACAGGCGATCATCGTCGGCGGCCTGGCACTGGACTACTGCGTGCGCACCACTGCCCTGCAACTGCGCCGCGCCGGTTTCGAGGTACTCCTGTACCTGCCGGCCTGCCGCGCCCTGAGCGCCGAGGGCGCACAGGCGGCCTGCGATGAAATGGCCATCACCGGCATCCACCTGTGCACCGACGAACAGGCCCTCGATACCCGGCTCGACCAAATCAAGGAGGCCCGCCCATGAGCGACAGCGTCTTTGGTCCACGGATCATCCAGAACCTGCTGGATACCGATTTCTACAAGATCACCATGATGCAGGCAGTGCTGCACAACTACCCCAACGCCGAGGTGGAATGGGAGTTCCGTTGCCGCAACGACGAGGACCTGGCGCCCTACCTCGCCGAGATCCGCTACCAGATCGAGCAGTTGGCCGATGTCTCGGTCACCCACGACCAGTTGGCCTACCTGGAGAAGATCCCGTTCATCAAGCCGGACTTCATCCGCTTCCTCAGCCTGTTCCGCTTCAACCTGCGCTACGTGCAGGTTGGCCTGGACGATGCCGGGCAACTGGCGATCCGCGTACGCGGCCCGTGGTTGCACGTGATCCTCTTCGAGATCCCGCTGCTGGCGATCATCAGCGAGGTACGCAACCGCTACCGCTATCGCGAGGTGCTGATCGAGCAGGTCGGCGAGCGCCTGTACCAAAAGCTCGACTGGCTCAGGGCCGAAGCCAGCGACGACGAGCTGGCCGGTCTGCAACTGGCCGACTTCGGTACCCGCCGGCGATTCTCCTACCGGGTACAGGAAGAAGTGGTGCATATCCTCAAGCGTGATTTTCCCGGGCGTTTCGTCGGTACCAGCAACGTGCACCTGGCCCGCGAATACCAGATCAAGCCCATCGGTACCATGGCCCACGAATGGTTCATGGCCCACCAGCAACTTGGTCCGCGCCTGGTCGACAGCCAGGCCGCCGCACTGGAATGCTGGGTACGCGAGTACCGTGGCCAATTGGGCATCGCCCTGACCGACTGCATCGGCATGGATGCGTTCATGCACGACTTCGACCTGTACTTCGCCAAGCTGTTCGATGGCCTACGCCATGACTCGGGCGATCCGCTGGCCTGGGCCGAAAAGGCCATCGCCCACTACCAACGGCTGGGTATCGATCCCCTTGGCAAGACTCTGATTTTCTCTGATGGCCTCGACTTCCCGAAAATGCTGGCGCTCTACCGCGCCCTGCATGGGCGGATCAACGTCAGCTTCGGCATCGGCACCCACCTGACCTGCGACATACCCGGCGTCACGCCGATGAACATCGTGATCAAGATGACTGCCTGCAACGGCGCCCCGGTGGCAAAGATCTCCGACAGCCCAGGCAAGACCCAGTGCCGGGACGAGAACTTCGTGACCTACCTCAAACACGTTTTCAACCGCTGAAGGGCAACACCCTTCGATTTCATCACCCCAGCATCGAGGAACTGCAGCATGCTCCCCAGAAAAAACGTTATGCGTTACTTGACCAAAAACAAGTTCAAGTACCTGCTTGAAGACAAAGGCATCTATGTAAGCGCCGCCAGTGATCAGTCAGATACGCACGAAGGTGACTACGATCACTGCTACCTTTCCAAGCACCTTCGTAATGAAGTTGATTGCGACGAGGAACTGCTGGAGAAAGTCGACGAGATGATGCTCGGCAGCAAAAAAGTCGGGCGTGAAACCACTTATCTGAGCTGCTGGTACTGTTCCGACGAGGAATCACCCAAGATGTGGAAGGAGTATGGCACGGACGGCGTCATCATCTTCAGTACCGACCTGGCGCTGGAGTACGCGCTGCCCGAACCGTTGAACCAAACCACCAAATTCTACGAGTTGACCTACAATGACCAGCTCAAGCCGCAGGCCAACCAGCAACCGTTCCGCGTCAAGAATGAGTGTTTTAAGCATGAGAAAGAATTCCGTGTGGAGTTCAATCTTCTCGAGTATTCGGTCCTGACAGGTTTCGAGGCGCGTAACGAAGTAAGGATCGGCGGAGTCCTCTCTCACGAGTGCGACGAGATCACCTCATGCATGTCGCCAGCGGCACGGGCTCAGAGTCATCACGTCATTCGCCGTAAAAACAAGGGGTATGTCCTTGCCTACCCACTCGCCAAGATCATCCACGAGGTTCGGCTGCATCCCAATGCATCGGATCAGGACCTCAGGGAGGTACGCGCCGCCTTGAAAGCGTGCGGTATCGACTGCACAGTCAACCATTCAACCCTCCGTGGGCTCGTCACCGAGCAAGATCCAGCTTGATGTACCGCGAAGACAATCGAGGGGCTGAGTGAAGACACGCCGCGAGCGTTGGGCCACCCACACACACGTGATTTACCTCTACCCTCTCGTTGCCACGCACATTTGCTTGTATGGTGTTGTCCAAGAAGGATGTTTTACCCGCACAGGAAAGACCAGATGCCCCAACGCAATGTCATCAACGCCTCCGTCAGCCCCAAGGGCAGCCTGGAGACGCTGTCGCAACGTGAAGTCCAGCAACTGAGCGAAGTCGGTACCGGCAGCCTCTACACCCTGTTCCGCCAGTGCGCCCTGGCCATCCTCAACACCGGCGCCCATGTCGACAACGCCAAGACCATCCTCGAGGCCTACAAGGACTTCGAGGTACGCATCCACCAGCAGGACCGCGGCGTGCGCCTTGAGCTGCTCAACGCCCCGGCCGACGCCTTCGTCGACGGCGAAATGATCGCCAGTACCCGCGAGATGCTGTTCAGCGCCTTGCGCGACATCGTCTACACCGAGAGCGAGCTGGCCAGCCAGCGCATCGACCTGGAAAGCTCGCAAGGCCTCACCGACTACGTCTTCCACCTGCTGCGCAACGCCCGCACCCTGCGCCCGGGCGTCGAGCCGAAGTTGGTGGTGTGCTGGGGCGGGCACTCGATCAGCAGCGAGGAATACCAGTACACCAAGAAGGTCGGCCACGAGCTGGGCCTGCGCAAGCTGGATGTCTGCACCGGCTGCGGCCCGGGCGTGATGAAGGGGCCGATGAAGGGCGCCACCATTGCCCATGCCAAGCAGCGCATGCACGGCAGTCGCTACCTGGGCCTGACCGAGCCGGGCATCATCGCCGCCGAGGCGCCCAACCCGATCGTCAACGAACTGGTGATCCTGCCGGACATCGAGAAGCGCCTGGAGGCCTTCGTCCGCGTCGGCCACGGCATCATCATCTTCCCCGGCGGCGCCGGCACCGCCGAAGAGTTCCTGTACCTGCTCGGCATTCTCATGCACCCGGACAACCAGGACTTGCCGTTCCCGGTCGTGCTCACCGGGCCGCGCAGCGCCGAAGCCTTCCTGCAGCAGTTGCACGCCTTCGTCGGCGCCACCCTCGGCGAGGCCGCCCAGCGTCACTACCAGATCATCATCGACGATCCGGCCGAAGTGGCCCGGCAGATGGTCGAGGGGCTCAAGGTGGTCAAGCAGTTCCGCCGTGAACGTAACGACGCGTTCCACTTCAACTGGCTGCTGAAGATCGACGAGGGCTTCCAGCACCCGTTCGACCCGACCCACGAGAACATGGCCAACCTGGCCCTGCGCCGCGAACTGCCGCCCCACGAATTGGCGGCCAACCTGCGCCGTGCGTTCTCCGGGATCGTCGCCGGCAACGTCAAGGACAAGGGCATCCGCCTGATCGAGGAGCACGGGCCGTACCAGATCCGCGGCGACGCGGCGATCCTCGACCCGCTCGGGCGCCTGCTGCAGGCGTTCGTCGACCAGCACCGCATGAAGTTGCCCGGCGGGGCGGCGTATGTGCCGTGCTATGAGGTGGTGGCCTGAGGTAGCCGCTGCAATGGAGCAAAAAGTCATGCTGTGATTTAGCTGGGGCAGCGTGGGAGCGGGCCTGCCCCGCGATCACCGACAAAGTCGGTGCCATCGATCGCATCGCGGGGCAAGCCCGCTCCCACGCTGCTAGAGATACGGCCAGCAACATCCTGCAGACATTTCCTGCACCAGGTAGTGAACCTGCCTACAAAAAAACGGTCTTTCGCTGACGGTCAATCCACCCGACCGGATCGCCGGCCCAGTCATCGGGCCTTCATTCGTCCTGTTTCAGCGAAGACCAGCATGCCAGACATCCAGCCCGCTTCCCCTGCCCTCACCGCCCTGCGCGGCGGCCTGATCGCCGCCCTGATCGCCCTTGCCGTTCCGGCCCACGCCGAAGAGCCGGCCAGCGATGCGCGCTGGGTCAGCGACAGCCTGAGCACCTACGTGCGCAGCGGCCCCACCGATGGCCACCGCATCGTCGGCACGCTCAAGTCCGGGCAGAAGGTCAGCCTGGTGACCAGCCAGGGCAACTACAGCCAGGTGCGCGGACAGAGCGGCGACCTGGTGTGGATCCTCAGCAACGACCTGCAGGCCGTGCCCGGCCAGAACGAGCGCCTGCCGCAGCTCGACGCCCAGGTGACCGAGTTGTCCGGCCAGTTGAAGAACATCGACGACAGCTGGAAGAACCGCGTGCAGGGCATGCAGGAGACCCTCGACTCGCGCAAGGCGCTGATCGACGAGCTGGAAAGCCGCAACAAGGCGCTCAACGAGCAACTGGCGCAGAGCCAGTCGACCCTGCGCGACACCCAGGCGCGCCTGGGTGACGAGAACAAGCAGGTGATGATGCGCTACATGGTCTACGGCGGCAGCATCGCCGGGGCCGGGCTGCTGGCGGGGTTGATCCTGCCGGCGCTGACCCGCGGCCGTAAACGCAACGACCGCTGGTTCTGAGTGGCGGGGCCAGGGGCAAGGTCGTGCAGACCCGTTGCCCCCGGCCACTGCTCAGGGCTCCTGGATACCCGTGGTATCGCCGATCAACGACTCGGCCTTCAGTGCCGGCGGCGCCTGCTTGCGCAGTTGCGCCACCTGCCCCGCGTTCACCGCCGGTGCCTGGTTGCCCCAGCTGGCGCGAATGAAGTTGACCACATCGGCCACCTGCTGGTCCGACAGGCGCCAGCCGAAGCCCGGCATGCTGAAGGTCGAGGGTGCCGTCGCCGTGGCCGGCAGGGTCGCGCCCTCCAGCACGATATGGATCAACGAGGTGGCATCCTCGCCCTGCACCACCGGGTTGCCGGCCAGCGCCGGGAACACCCGGGCGTAGCCCTTGCCGTCGGTGCGGTGGCAGGCACCGCAGTTATCGATGTAGAGCGCCGCGCCGGTCTTGCCGTCATTGCCCTGCCACAGCGCCTGGGCGACGGCAGGATCCTCGCGGAACGGCTTGTCGTCCGGGTTCACCGGCGGCAGGGTCTTGAGGTAGCGGGCGATGGCGGTCAGGTCGGCGTCGCTCATGTACTGCATGCTGTGCTCGACCACGTCGCTCATGCCGCCGAACACCGCGGTACGCTCGTTGCGCCCGGTCTTGAGGAAGGCAACGATCTGCGCCTCGTCCCAACTGCCCAGGCCATCCTTGTGATCACCGCGCAGGCTCTTGGCAATCCAGCCCTCCAGGGGCGCGCTGCCGGACAGGAACGCCGCGCCGTCGCCGGCATCCAGGGCTTTTTCCTGCATGGTCAGCGCCCGCGGCGTGTGGCACGCGCCACAGTGCCCCAGCCCTTCCACCAGGTAGGCGCCGCGCGCCACCAGCGGATCTCGCCCGGCGGCTTCGAACGGCTTGACCGGCGGCGCGAACAACCCACGCCAGAACGCCAGCGGCCAGCGCATGCTCAGCGGCCAGGGGATGTCGCTGCCCTTGTTCTGCTGCTCCACCGGCTGCACGCCGTGCATGAAGTAGGCGTAGAGCGCCTGCATGTCCTGGTCGCTGACCCGGGCATAGGACGGGTACGGCATGGCCGGGTACAGCGTGCTGCCATCCTTGCCGATGCCCTGGCGCACGGCACGCTCGAAGTCCTCGTAGCTGTACTGGCCGATGCCGCTCGCGTGGGGGGTGATGTTGGTCGAGTACAGGGTGCCGATGGGCGTTTCCATGGGCAGCCCGCCGGCGAATGGCTTGCCGCCCTTGGCGGTGTGGCAGGCCACGCAGTCACCAGCGCGGGCCAGGTATTCCCCTTGTCTGACCTGCGCCGGGTCCACCGCGTCGGCGGCCTGCAGCAAGGTGCTGGCGCCCAGGCCCAGCATGGCGATGAGCAATGTCTTCATGTTGGCTTTCCTCACGCCTGCGCCAGTGGACCGGGGTTCTTCAGGTAGCGCTCGCGGATCGCCCGCGCCGACCAGTAGGTCAGTGCCGCCACCAGGCCAGTGGGGTTGTAGCCCAGGCCCTGGGGGAAGGCCGAGGCGCCGGGCACGAACACGTTGTGCACGTCCCAGCACTGCAGGTAGCGATTGAGTGCGCTGGTCTTGGGATCGGTGCCCATGATCGCGCCACCGTTGAGGTGGGTGGTCTGGTAGGTGGAGGCATCGAAGTGCTGGCCGAAGGCTTTCTTGCCCGCGCTGATCGCCTTGGGCCCCATGGCCTCGGCGATCTTGCCCATGCGCTCGACCATGAAACGGTTCATCTTCACGTCGTTGTCCTTCCAGTCGAAGGTCATGCGCAGCAGGGGCAAACCGTAGGCATCCTTGTACACCGGGTCCAGGTCGAGGTAGTTGTCGCGGTAGGACTGGTGCGCGCCATGGGCGTCCATCGACAGCATGTGCCGGTAGCTGTCGGCCACCGCGGCCTTCCAGCCACTGCCCCACTTCGGCGTGCCCGGCGGCACCTTGGTGCCGGAGATCGGCTTGGCGCCGGCCTGGTTGACCCAGAATGGCGAACCGCCGACGAAGCCGTGGGGGCCATGGTCGAAGTTGTCGGCGTTGAAGTCGTCCACCGCCACGCCGTTGCCGCCGGCGCCGATGAAGGGGTTGGTGTGGTGGCTGTCGCGGTCGAAGAACGCGGTCACGGTGGAGATGTTCTGGTAGGCGAAGTTGCGTCCGACCACCCCTTCGTTGCTCACCGGGTCGTAGGGTTTGCCGATGCCCGAGAGCAGCATCAGGCGCACGTTGTTGTACTGGAACGCGCCGAGGATCACCAGGTCGGCCGGTTGCTCCACCTCGCGCCCCTGGCTGTCGACGTAGGTCACGCCGGTGGCCAGGCGCTTGTCGGCGGTCAGGTTGACCCGCAACACATGGGCGTTGTTGCGCAGCTCGAAGTTCGGCACCTGGCGCAGGGCCGGGAGGATGTTCACATTGGGCGAGGCCTTGGAGTACATGTAGCAGGCATAGCCGCTGCAATAGCCGCAGAAGTTGCACGGCCCCATCTGCGCGCCGTAGGGGTTGGTGTAGGGCCCTGAGGTGTTGGCCGACGGCAGGTTGTAGGGGTGGTAGCCGACCTCGCGGGCGGCCTTCTCGAACAGCTGCGCCGACACGGTGTTCTTCTGCGCCGCCAGCGGGAAGTCGCTGGAGCGGTCGGCAGCAAACGGGTTGCCGCCCTTGTCCCGGCCTACCACCTGGCCCTTGATCGACCAGGCCGTGCCGGAGGTGCCGAACACCTTCTCGGCGAAATCGAAGTACGGCTCCAGCTCTTCATAGCTGACGCCGAAGTCCTGGATGGTCATGCCCTCGGGAATGAACCGCTTGCCGTAGCGCTCCTCGTAGTGGCTGCGCAGGCGCAGCTCCACCGGGTCGACGCGAAAATGCACGCCGGACCAGTGCAGCCCCGCTCCGCCCGTGCCGGTGCCGGGCAGGAAGGCGCCGAACTGGCGGTACGGCACGGCCACGTCGTTGACGCTGTGGCGCAGGGTCACGGTCTCGCGGGAGATGTCCATGAACAGCTTCTTGCGCGAGTTGTAGGTCAGCTCGTCCATGGTCTGCGGGTAGACGCCGTCCGGGTAGGTGTCGCGGGCAGGGCCGCGCTCCAGGGCCAGCACCTGCAGGCCGGCCTCGGTCAGTTCCTTGGCCATGATCGCCCCGGCCCAGCCGAACCCGACGATGACCACATCGACTTTCTTCATCACTTGGCTCATGGCTCAACCTCGCTCGCCGCTGATGGACACTGACGGGAAGGGATAGCGCTCGTCGCGCTCCACCCAGTCCATGAAATCGGCGCGGGCGCCGGGGAAGCCGACCAGCTTCCAGCCGGCCAGGCCCTGGTTGCCGCCGTGCAGGGGGTCGCTGAAAAAGCCCTCACGGGTGTTGAGCCAGAGCATGCCGAGGAAGGTGGCCGCCGGCACCGTGGCAAAGACCGGCTTGCCGCCGTCCAGGGCCTCGAGCACCTGCTGCTGTTGTTCAAGGCCGAGCTGGGCGAACGCCTTGCCGAACTGCGCCTGGCACCAGGCGTCGGTTTCGCCGATGCCCAGCCGGTAGATCTCCTGGGGGCTGAGCTTGAGCTGGTAACCCAGCTCGCTGGGCGCGTCGGGGCGGAATGGCCCCTGCATGTACCACAGCCCACCGCTGCCGTAGCGGGTGTTGAGCTGACGGTCGATGAACTCGGGCACGCCGGCATCGGCCGCACCGGGGCCGAGGGCGTCGGTGGGGATCAGCACGGCCACGGCGGCGCTGACGAAGGCCCACTCCTCGCGGGTGAAGAAGCTCGGCTGGTAGGCCCGTGCCGGGGCCGCTCGGGCCGGTTCGGCGGGTGCCGGGGTGGCGCTGTCGGCGAGCACTGCGCCGCCCAGCCCTGTGCTGGCGAGGGTCGCCACCGGGATCAGGGTCAGGGATTGGCGCAGGAACGCCCGGCGCGCCGGTTGCACGGAGGCGGGTTGGTCCTTAGACATGAGGATGTCTCTCTGTTGATCAGGTCATACGGAAATCGTCGCCCTTTTCACCGCTGAAGATCCCGGGGCCACAGGCCGAGACAGCGCTGTCTCGGCGGAGCGGCCTTGTTTTGCCAAAGGGTCGCGGCACGACCCCGGGATATCGAATCGGGCAAGGGCTGTTGTTATGGCAAGCACGGGGCGAGCACAGTGCTCGCCCCGCTCATGGGTTTCGCCGCGACCAGGCAAGCGGGTTGACCAGGTTCTGCGGTCGCTCGCCGGCCAAGGCGGCCAGCAGGTTTTCAACGGCGCAACGGGCCATGGCCTCGCGGGTCTCCTCGGTGGCCGAGCCGATGTGCGGCGTCACCACCAGGTTGTCCAGTTGCAGCAAGGGTGAATCGGCGGGCAACGGCTCGCGCACGAACACGTCCAGGCCGGCGCCGCGAATGCGCCGCTCGGCCAGGGCCTGGAACAATGCCGACTCGTCCAGCACCCGACCACGGGAGATATTCACCAGGATCGCCGACGGCTTCATCAGCGCCAGCTGTGGTGCGCCGATCAGGTTCTCGGTCGCGGCGGTCAACGGCAGGCACAGGCAGACGAAATCAGATTCGGCCAGCAATGCCTCCAGGCTGCGATGCGCGGCGGCGAACCGCGCCTCCACCTCGGGCCGTGGCTGGCGGGTGTGGTACAGCACGCGCATGCCGAAACCGGCATGGGCGCGGCGGGCCAGGGCCTCGCCGATACGGCCCATGCCGACGATGCCCAGGGTCTTGCCCTGCACATCGCAACCGAACTGCGCCGGCCCGATACCTGCCTGCCAGTGGCCGGCGCGGATCCAGCCGTCGAGCTCGACGACCCGCCGGGCACAGGCGAGGATCAGGGCGAAGCCGGTGTCGGCGGTGGTTTCGGTGAGCACGTCGGGGGTGTTGGTCAACAGCACGCCGCGCTGGTCGAAGGCGTCGATATCGTAGTTGTCGACGCCAACCGATACACTGGAGACCACTTCCAGCTGCGGCGCCAGGTCGAGCAAGGGGGCGTCCAGGCGCAGGCTGGCGCCGAGCAGCCCATGGGCGCCCGGCAGCGCCGCACGCAGGCGGGCGAGGCCGTCGGCACTGGGCGATTCGACCAGGGTCACCTCGGCGTGCGCCTGCAGGCGGGCCATGAGCGCGTCGGAGAGGCGTTTGTAGAGGACGATGCGTTTCTTCATTGCACGGTACCTATCGGCTGGGCGCCAGGCTTTGCCGGCGTGTCTGTTGCAAGGGGTTGAGAACGGCGGTCAGGGCCACGGCCAGCAGCAGCGCCACGCACATGAACAGGTAGGAGGCGCCGGGTCCGCCGGTGGCGCCATTGAGGTAGCCCACCAGCCACGAGCCGGAAAACGAGCCCAGCGCGCCCATGCTGTTGATCAGCGCCATGGCGCCCCCGGCGACGTTGGCCGGCAGCAGCTCGGGGACGATGGCGAAGAACGGCCCGTAGGGCGCGTACATGCAGGCCCCGGCGATCACCAGCAAGGCGTAGGACCACCAGAAATGCTCGGTGCCCAGGCTGTACGAGCCGTAAAACGCCAGGGCGGCGATCAGCAGCGGCGGCCAGACGAAACGCTTGCGCTTCTGCAGGCGGTCCGAGGCCCAGGACACGCCGAGCATGGCCACCACCGCCCCCAGGTACGGCACCGCCGACAACCAGCCGGCGGTGACGATGTCCAGCGCCGCCGCCTGCTTGAGGATCGACGGCAGCCAGAGCACGAAGCCGTACACGCCGATGCTCCAGCAGAAGTACTGCAGCGACAGGATCAACACCGTAGGCGAGCGGAACGCCTCGCGGTAGTTCTTCACCGGCTTGATACCCTGCTGCTCGGCGTCCAGCGCCTGGCGCAGCGCCGCCTTCTCGCGGGCATCCAGCCACTTGGCCTGCTCCGGACGGTCATCCACCAGGCGCCACCAGATGAAGGCCCAGAGAATCGCCGGCGCGCCTTCGATGATGAACATCCAGCGCCAGTCGAACTGCTGCACCAGGTAGCCCGAAACCACCGACATCCACAGGATGGTCACCGGGTTGCCGAGGATCAGGAAGGTGTTGGCCCGCGAGCGCTCGGCGCGGGTGAACCAGTGGCAGAGGTAGATGAGCATGGCCGGCATCACCGCCGCCTCCACCACGCCCAGCAGGAAGCGGATGACGATCAGCAGGTAGACGTCATGCACCACGCCGGTCAGCGTCGCCAGGCCACCCCAGAGGATCAGGCTGGCGAAGATCAGCTTCTTCACGCTGCGCTTCTGCGCATAGAGGGCGCCCGGCACCTGGAAGAAGAAGTAGCCAAGGAAGAACAGCGCGCCGAGCAGCGACGACAGCGCCGGGGTGATCTTCAGGTCGTCGGCCATGCCCGAGGCCGCGGCAAAGCCATAGTTGGCCCGGTCGAGGTAGGCCAGGCTGTAGGTGATGAAGACGATGGGCATGATGTACCACCAGCGTCTGGGAGCGAGTCGATCAAGCTGCATGGGGATTCTCCTGGTCTTGTTGTTCTTGTCACATCAGGTGCCGGACGGTCCGGCGATTCAGCGTGGTTGGATCGAAGCGTGTTCGTGCAGGTCCAGTTCGTGGCGTTGCGGCAGGCCCTCCATGTCGCCCCGGCTCTGCACCGCCCGGCTGCCGCACCAGTTGCCCCGGGCCACGGCCCGGCGCAGCGGCAGCCCTTCGAGCAAGGCGCTGATCACGCCGACGGCGAAGGCGTCACCCGCGCCCACGGTGTCAACCACCCGGGCCACCGGAAAACCGGGGACCACACCGTGCTGACCTTGGGCGTCGCGCCAGTAGGCACCTTCGGCGCCGAGTTTGATCGCTACGCATTGCACGCCCTGCTCGAGGTAGAACTCGGCGATGGCCTGCGGCGACTGGCGGCCGCTGAGCAGGCGCCCCTCCTCAAGCCCCGGCAGGACCCAGTCGGCCTTGAACGCCAGGGCGTTGATCTCGCGCACCATGGTCGGGCGGTCCGGCCATAGCGAAGGCCGCAGGTTGGGGTCGAAGGAAATGCTGCGGCCATGGGCGCGCATGTCGTCCAGCAACTGGTGGCAGAGCGCGCGGCAGCTGGCCGACAAGGCCGGCGGAATGCCGGTGGCGTGCAGGTGCCGGGCCTCCAGCAACGTGGGTTGCAGCTGGGCCGGCGACAACCGGCTGGCCGCCGAGCCACGACGGAAATACTCGACTTGCGGATCGCGGCCGTCATCGCAGCGCTCCTTGAGCTGGAACCCAGTGGGATGCTCGTCATCGATCTCGACGCTCGAACAGTCCAGCCCTTCCTGGCGCAGGGTGTCGAGCACGAAGGCGCCGAGCGAGTCGTTACCCACCCGGCTCAGCCAGCGCACCCCCAGGCCCAGGCGCGCCAGGCCGATGGCCACGTTGCTGTCGGCACCGGCGATGCGCTTGCCGAAACCCTCGACCTGGGCCAGTTCGCCCGGCTGCGCGGCCACGAACATGGCCATGGTTTCACCGAAACACAGGACGTCGCGCTCAGCCATGGCACACCTGCCCTTCCAGCTGCGCCAGTTGCGCGACCTGCCGCGCGGTCAGCGCCAGCAGGTCATCACCGGCCAGGGGGTATTCGATGGCCCGCGGCAGGTCCGGGGCGAAATAGGTCATCAGCTCGCGCCACTGGGCCAGGTCAAGCGCCTGGGGCACGACCGCGACCAGGCGCCCGTCTGCACGCCGGGCCACGGCCTTGCAGTGCACATAGCGCACCCAACGGCCCAGCAGCTGTGCCGCCAGCAGCGGTGATTCGTCATGCCAGTACCAGTTACCGATATCGAAGGTCATGCCCGGTGCCACGCCCTGCTCCTGCGCCTCGCGGAAGAATCGTTCCAGGACCTGCAGCCGTCCGCCGTAAGGCGTCTGGTCGTTTTCCACATACAGCGCTGTCTTGTGCCCCAGCAATGGCGCCAGGGCCTGCAAGTCACAGCCTGGCTGGTAATGCCCCAGCGACACCTTCAGCGCCACCGCGCCGATTTCGCTTGCCAGTTGCAGGCGCTGGGCGATGGCCGGCTCCAGGCTGCCATCCTCGCGCCACAGCTCCAGTGGCGTGGAGTAAAGGCTCTGCAGGCCATGCTCGGCGGCCAGGTTGGCCAGGGTGGTGACAGCGGGCGTGGCGTCGAACAGTTCCTCACGCCATTCCACCCGCCGCGCACCGGCGGCGGCCAGCAACGGCAGGTAGCTGGCCTGACCCAGGCGCCGCACGGCATCGGCACCGAAACTCGACAAGCTGATGGAGACAATGGGCGATTGCATGTGTGTGGTCCTTGTTCTTGTAGATGAAACCGGTTTCATTTTTCGCCAGCAGCAACGGCGTCAAGGACGCCGTCAGGCTTGTGATCGGGTGGAGCCTCGCGGGATCAGCTCGGCTTGCAAATCCAGGCGCCGCGCCGGCGAACCGCTGCCTTGCAGGCGCTCCAGCAGGCATTGGAACGCTGCGGCACCGATCCGCCCGGTGGGCTGGGCCAGGGCGGTGATGCCGCTGCCCACCAACGGGTACCAGTCCAGCTCGTCGAGCGCCAGCAGGCCGACGTCCTGGAACAGCGTTCCGCCACGGGCGTGCAGCACGCGTACCACCTCCAGGGTGGCAACGCCGTTACAGGTGAACAAGGCCTGCGGGCCGTGCCCTGCCCCGGCGATGAAGCTGCCCAGCTGCTCCGGCAAGTCCGCCCCCACCTCCAGCACCTGCCCACGCAGGCCACGGCGCCGGGCGATGGAGGCCTGGAAGGCGTCAACTCGCTCCTGGCGGGAGCTGGTGCCGTCGAGCGGCTCGGTCACGGCGAGGATGTCGCGATAACCGCAACGCTGCAGGTGATCAAGGGCCTGCTCGACGGCATCGGTGTTGTCCAACCCCACCAGGTCGACTGCCAGGCCGGCCAGTTGCCGGTCGACCAGCACCATCGGCAGGTCGAGGGCCAGCTTGGCCAGCTCGTCGGCGCGGTGGCCGAGGGTGTTCACGATCAGGCCGTCGACGTTGTACGACTGCAGGGCTTGCAGGTGGCTGCGTTCCTGGTCGTCGTCGTAGTCGGTGTTGCACACCACCAGGCTGTAGCCGTGCTGGCGGCAGGCAGTCTCGACGCCGTGCATCACCGCCACCGAATAGGGGTTGCGGATATCAGCCAGGAGCATGCCGATCAGCCCGGTGCGGCCGCGCTTGAGGGCGCTGGCCATGCGGTTGGGGCGATAGCCGAGGCGTTCGACGACGGCCTCGATGCGTTGCGCGGTGGCTTCGGCGAGCAGTTGCCGGTCTTCGCCCATATAGCGCGAGACCGTGGCCTTGGACACGCCGGCGGCCTTGGCGACCTCGCTGATGGTGACCCGACCGCGGACGGATGTTGGCTCTTTGTTCACCCTGTTTCCTTCTTGTTTGCGCTTTTGCAGGGTTGATGAAAACGGTTTCAATGAAATCAGGGATGGGGGGTGGCGTCAAGTGACGGGCTTTCTGCCAAAGCGGGTGGATTCAGTGCCAATCGCTTGTCCTGGCGCTGTACATGGGGGGCTTCGGGGTTATGGTGGTTTTATGGAGCTCGTTCGACCTGCCTTGGAGATGGCCATGACCGCACTGTTTAGGATCAGTTTGATTTTGCTGCTTGCCGGTATGGGGATGGGGGATATCGTGGTGGCCAGTGTGGGGTTGGTTGGGTTGTGTGGGGGGGCTGTGGTGCTTAGTGTTCGGCAGGATGATGGTGAGGTGGAGTCGGAGTTTATTGCCTGAAGGTTCTGGTTCTGGTTCTGGTTTTTTGGTGATTGTTCTAG